>JBEVNO010000019.1:0-12629 GCA_040508085.1 Steroidobacteraceae bacterium | reverse complement strand
GTGTGCTCTTCCGATCTCCCGCCATCGGCAGCGTACTGGGCGCGTTGACGCCCACGCTGCTCAACGCCGGCGTGGGCGTTGCGGCGGGCGCGGTGGCGGTGTTGCTGGTGAGCCTGTACCAGCGGCTGCGCCGCGGCCCCGCCACACACTGAAGAGTCCCAAAAAAAACGGCGACCGCCTTGCAGCAGTCGCCGTTCGCCCGGGCCAGTGGCCCCGGGGCTTGCCGCAGCGCTTTAGTTGAAGCGCGTGGCGTGCAGCTGTTCCACAGCAGGCGCCGCGAGATCCTTGACGGCCGCATCCAGCGCACGGGCAGTGCACTCCTGGATTTCGAACATCGACACATTGCGGCTGGCTTCGCCATCGGCGCACACGCGACGGGCGAGACCACGCAGGCGCGCGTAAGCAGCCTTCGCACCTACTTCGGTCTGCAGGTCGGCACGGGTGAACTCGGCAGAGTAGGAAACCTGCACGGTGCCGGTGGTGGGGTTGATGGGAGCGGCAAAGGCGGAGCTGACCGCCATCAGGGCGGCAGCTGAGGTCAGCAGACGGTTTGGAAATTTCATGAGGTCTTGTCCTGTCAGGGAATGGCACGGGGGTGAGCCACGGCGTAAATATATCATTGCCGGGGCACTAACAGTCAAGCCAATAGCAGTCGTGACAGTTATATGACCATGATTTTTCTGACTTTCGCGGTGCGGCAATGATGGCCCCGCGGGTCCGGTCACGGCCCCGCCCCGCGGCCGGGCCTATATTTCCCGCGCCTTATGAAAAGCCGCCTTCAAACTCTGCTGCATCGCATCACGGAACCACAGATCCTGTTTCCGCTGTCGGCTGTGGTCACGCTGCTGCTGGTCTGGGGGGGCACGCTGTCCTATATCAGGATGGAACGCGCCGAGATGGAGGCGCGTGCCGTCGGCGTCACGCAGCAGGTGCTGGAGACCTACGAGGCGCAGATGATCCGCGCACTGGGCGAGATCGACCACGCGATGCGGCTGGTGTCGTGGTGGCGCGAGCAAGGAGCGGACCGGCGCATCCGCTCCCTCGGCGAGCGGCAGTTGCTGCCGCCGGAACTGGTGTTCGAAGTGAGCGTGGTGGATGCGCAAGGCCGGATCATCGACAGCAACCGCAGTGGCGCGCAGCCCGGCATAGCCGATGCGGATTATTTCGCCGCGCTGCGCAGTGGCGCGGCCGATGTGGTCAGCCTCCCCTTCACGGTGCCGGGGGGCACGGAGCCGCACCTGCGCTTTGGCAGGCGGCTGGCCTCCGCCGCCGGCGACTTCACTGGCGCGGTGATCGTCGATGTGGATGCGGAATACTTCGTCAGCGGGTACGAGGAGGCCACGCTGGGCCAGCATGGTCTGCTGGCTCTCATCGGGACGGACGGCGCGATGCGCGTGCAGCGCACCGGCGACAGCATCGACGCGGCTGGCAGCGTGCCCTCCTCGCTGGCGACCGGCACCGACGCGGATGATGGCATTGCGCGCCGCACGCATGCCCGCATGGGGCGGGATGGCTCCGCCCGCTGGATTGCCGGGCGCGAGCTGTTCGGGTTCCCGCTGTCGGTGATGGTCGGGCTGTCGGTGGATGAGCAGTTCAAGGCCTTCAGCGAGCGCACGCGCCGCTACTTTGCGCTGGCCGGCATCATCAGCCTGATCAGCGTCATTGCCCTGGCGGTGCTGGGACGCCTGAGCTGGCAGCTGTCGCGCAGCCGGCAGCGCGAGCTGGCGGCGCGCAAGGCCCATGCCGAGCGCGTCGAATTCCTCGCCTACCACGACGGCCTCACCGGTCTGGCCAACCGCAGCCTGTTCAGCAAGCTGCTGTCGCAGCTGCTGCAGGAAGGCGCGCGCTACGAGCAGCAGCTGGCGCTGGTCTATCTGGACCTGGACGGTTTCAAGGCCATCAACGACACCCTCGGCCACGAGGCGGGAGATGAACTGCTGCAGGAGATCGCACGCCGCCTGCAGGGCTGCGTGCGTGGCAGCGATACGGTGGCGCGCCTGGGCGGTGATGAATTCGTGGTGCTGCTGCCGCAGGTGCTGGGCGACGCGGATGTATCTGGTGTCGCGGAGAAGATCCTGGCGGCCGTGGCCCGGCCCATGCAGGTCAGGGGGCGAGAAGTGCGGGTCACGGCCAGCATCGGCATTGCGCTATGCCCGCGCGATGGACGCGATGAGCAGACCTTGAAGCTGAATGCCGACCAGGCCATGTACCAGACCAAATCCGCGGGCAAGAACAACTACCGCTTCTACACTGAGCACCTGAGCGGCACCTCGCTGCTGCGCCTGAACCTGGAAGCCAACCTGCGATACGCGCTGGAGCGCGACGAATTCCGCCTGTTCTATCAGGCCAAGCGCGATCTGGCCACCGGCCGTGTCAACGGCATGGAAGCCCTGCTGCGCTGGGAACATCCTGAACTCGGCATCGTGCCGCCCATGCAGTTCCTGCCGCTGGCGGAAGAAACCGGCGTGATCATCGCCATTGGTCGATGGGTGCTGCGCACGGCATGCGAGCAGAGCCTGGCGCTCCAACAGCGCGGGCTGCCCGCGCTGTGCGTGGCGGTGAACCTGACGGCACGCCAGCTCTACGATGAGCAGCTGCTGCACGATGTGCGCACGACGCTGGCGCAGACCGGGCTCGAACCCTGGCTGCTCGAACTGGAGATTCCGGAGAGCGCGCTGAGCCATCGGGCGGAGTACACCCGCAAGCTGTTGCTGGACCTGAAAGAGATCGGCGTGCGCATCGCCATCGGCGATTTCGGCATGGGCTATGCGTTGCTGGGCAAGCTCGGCGACTTCGCCTTCGACACGATCAAGATCGACCGCGCGCTGACCCGCGCCATCACCGAGCCGCCGCAGGACGCGGCATTGGCGGACGCGGTGATCGCGATGGGCCGGCGGCTGAGCGCCACAGTGGTGGCGCAGGGCGTGGAAACCAGCGAGCAGGCGCAGTTCCTGCGCGCGCACCGCTGTGATGAGTTGCAGGGCTATTACGTGGGTACGCCCGTTCCGGCGGCGGAATTCGCCATCGCACTGCACGAGCAGGCGGCGCTGGCGGAGGCCGCGGCCGCGCCAGCGCCGGGGCACTGGCAGGCGCTGTGAGCATCAGCGCAGGATGCGCACGCCCGCATCCGTGGAGGCGCGCGAAACGTAGCCGATGGCCCCGGGATTCACGCGCAGTGCGCGGATCACTGCCGCGTCGTTCGCCAGGATGCGAGGCGGCCGGCCGCGGCCAGTGAAGATCACCTTCGACCAGAACGAGCGCACCTGCGCCGGGGACTTGCCGGTGAGCTTCATGTAGAACTCATTGCGCGCGGCGCCACCTTCCATCTGATCCAGCGGCACCACCGCTCCAACGCCGGGCAGACGCGACAGTTTGCCAAGGAACACATCGGCAATTTCGCGGTCCGACAGGTCCCGGATCGGGCTGTTGTGCGCCACGACGACCACCACCTCGGGACGCGAAGGCGGCGCCGCCAGGCACAGCGCCGCCAGCAGCGACACCGCCCGCGGCAGCAGACCGGGATAGCGCAGACGTTGGCCTGATGGCGTGTTCACAGCACGAAGCTGACCGAGGCGCCTACCAGATGCACCACGCCGCCCGGCTGGAAGCCGGGCTGCTGGTTGGCGAGCGTGCCGGCGTTGCCCGACGCCAGATCAACATGGTCGTACTGCAGCTTCAGGCACAGCCTGGCGGCAAAATCCCAGCGCAATCCGGCGCTGAACGTAGCCTGGCCCGGCACATCGGCGAGGATGGTGTTGAGCTGGTTGTTCAGGGCGGCAGCGGCCGGCACGCTGCCAGGCGGCAGCAGCGTGAGATCGAGGCCCGGATCCGAGCGCCGGGCAGCTGGGCGGGTCTGCGCAAAGGCCACGTACGGGGTATACGCGCCAGCACGCAACCCCGTGCTGGCATACCAGCCGGTGTTGCTCTTCAGCGCGCCGGCCACCTTCAGGCGGGCCCACTCCGCCGTGGCGAACCAGCGTCCAGGATCGTAGCTGGCCGCCGCGCCGTAATAGCGCACCGACCTGCGCACGGCAGAATAGCGCACGGCAATGGCCTCCCCGCTGTTGCCGAAGCGGCGGAAGCCATCGAAAAGCGGCGCCAGCTCTGGAATCGTCAGCCGGCTCGAGCTGTATCCGAGCACCACGCTCCAGGGGCCGCGCTCCAGCGTATCGCGCACGATGAATTGCTCCCTGCTTTCGGCGGTGCCCGCAAAACCGTTGCGCGAGAACGGTGTGTCCGAGCGTCCGGCAGCAATCTCGAGCAGCTGGGTGGTGCTGCCCATGCGGGCGCGCCAGCGCAGGTTCAGCCCGTCATTGCTGGTGGCCGGGAAGAGGTCGTACACCTCCACCGGCGGGCGCATCCATGGCAACGCATAGGAGAGGCGCCGCGTGTCCGTGAGCATGAAGATGGGCGACGCGATGCGGCCAACCCCCAGCGTGAGGTCGGGCGTGACCTGATAGCTCAGGTTCGCCCACTCGACGCGCGGTTGATAGCTGTTGCTGGCGCGCTGTTCGGAGATCAGCTGCACCACCGCCGACAGGCGCGGATTCCAATGCACGCTGAGCTGGCCACCGAGCACGCTGTCGACCTTCGGACTCCAGCGGTGCGAGGCGCCCGCGCCATCCGGCACCAGCTGGCTGCGGGGGTAGTCGGCCTGGCTCTCGCTGGAATGGACGAGGCCCAGAGTTCCGAAGCCATCCAGCTGCAGCAGGTCCCCATCAACTGCCTGCGCGGCGCCCCCTGCACAGAGCCCCGCGGCAGCTACCGCCACGACCAGCCAACGTTGCGGTTTCATCGCGGCACTATAGGCGACCACACGGCCGCGCAAGTACGACGAGGTCCGGTTCAGTGTAGGTGCGCGCTTCTGCGCTGCAGCACTTCGCCGGCGTTCTCGAGCATCAGCGCCGCTTCTTTCGTTACTTGTGTTTCGCGGCTTTGCGCATGGCTGGCTTTGCCTTCGCCTTTGCCTTCACCTTCGCTTGCAGCTTAGTGGTCAGCATCTGCTGCAATGCAACTGCGGCCGCAGGATTGCGCTCCTTGGCGCCGGAGATGAAGAACGCGAACACATCCTGCGAAGCCGCCCAGCCCCGCAGCAATTGCGCATAGCCGGCAATCTCCGCCGGCGTGTAGCCCGCGGGCTGGGCGCTGCGCGCCCGCATGATGCGTGCCACGGCGAAACCAGAGTCCGCATGGCGCACCTGCGGAAACTCCTCGGCATCGGCCCATACCACCGTGGCGCCATAGCGGCTCAGCAGCTGCGTGAACGCTGGCGCCTCGAAGCCCGCGCCCCGCACCTCCAGCGCATGGCGCAACCGCAGGCCGTCCTTCTCGGCGGGCAGCTGCGACAGGAATGCCTGGAAGTATTCCGCATCGAAATTCCGCGTGGGCGGGAACTGCCAGTTGATGGGGCCGAGCTTGTCCTTGAGTTGGGTAAGACCCTGGCCGAGGAACAGGCTGATCGACTTCTTCATGTCCGCGGGTGTCTTGCGCACCGTGGCGGAGCGATGCGCCTTCAGGCTGAAGACGAAATCGTCCGGCGACTCCGCCGCCCATCTGGCAAAGGTGGCCGGCTTGAACGACGAGTAATAGGTGGCGTTCACTTCGATCGCCGTCATCGCGCGGCTCATGTATTCGAGCTGGCGGCGGGCCGGCAGACCGGCCGGATAGAAGGTCTTGTTCCAGGGCGCGAAGCTCCAGCCGCCGACCCCGACGCGTATGGGATGGGTCATGGGAACAATTCCTCGGTGTGTTGGGCAGCGGTGCTGCTGCGGTCGGCCATGCCATCGGCTGGCCTTGCCAGCTTGCCCACGCGCACACCGAGCAGGCGGATGCGGCGCTCCAGGTTCACGCGCTTCAGCCCCAGCCCGGCATGGCGGCGGATGGTGGCGGGGTCTGCCGTGAACTGCTCGATGGTGGTGTCGCGTGTCACGATCTGGAAGTTGTCGAAACGCAGCTTCACGCCGATGGTCTTGCCGGCATAGCCCTTGCGCTGCAGGTCACGCGCCACCTGTTCACACAGCCGGGTAAAGACGGCAGAGAGCTCGGCACGGTCGCGCACGGCGTGCAGATCGCGCTCGAAGGTGGTCTCGCGGCTCATGCTCACCGGCTCGCTCTCGGTGACCACCGCGCGCTGGTCGCGCCCCCAGCTCACCTCGTGCAGCCACGCGCCGTAGCTGGCGCCGAAGCGCGCCACCAGCCAGTCGCGCGGCTGCGCAGCCAGCTCGCCCACTGTGCGGATGCCCAGCGACTGCAGCTTTTCTTCCGCCTTGGGCCCCACTCCGTTGATCTTGCGGCAGGGCAAGGGCCAGATCAGTGTCTGCAGGTCATCGCTGGTGATGATGCTGATGCCGTTGGGCTTGTTGAACTCGCTTGCCATCTTGGCGAGCAGCTTGTTCGGCGCGACGCCGATCGAGCAGGTGAGCCCGGTGGCAGCGTAGATGAGCTGCTGCAGGCGCTGCGCCAGCACGCGCCCGCCCTGCTGCTGGCCATCGGGAACCGCGGTGAAATCGATGTAGACCTCATCGACGCCGCGATCCTCCATGACGGGCGCGACCTGCATGATGGTGGTCTTGAACAGGCGCGAATAGCGGCGCACTTCGTCGAAATCAACCGGCAGCAGGATGGCCTGCGGGCACAGTCTTGCGGCCTTCATCAGGCCCATGGCCGAGCCCACGCCGAATTGCCGGGCGGCATAGGTGGCCGTCGTAGCCACCCCGCGGCCGGTGTAGCCGGACAACCGGGGAAACGCCTCCACGGGGATCTGGTCCGGCGTCACCGCACTCCAGTCGCGCGCCAGCAGGTCGTCGTCGCGGCGACGGCCACCGCCGATCACCACCGGCAGGCCCTTCAGCTGCGGATAGCGCAGCAGCTCGACCGAGGCGAAGAACGCATCCATGTCGAGATGGGCGATGCGGCGCGGCGGGGGTGCTGGAAAGACGTCGGGGGGATCCACCGCAGCAAGCATAGCCGGCTCGGCGCGCGGCGGCAGGGGCTGTCTAGCCATGGTCCTACAGGATGACGGGATCAACCCGATTGTTGCGCCCGTGGAGGGCGCGGGACTATCCACCCAGTAACCTGAGGGTCTCAAACCATGGCCGCGCGCTCCTTTGCTTCCGTGACGATCTCCTTCGGGCTGGTCAGCATTCCGGTGGATGTCTACTCCGGGCAGGTCTCCTCCAACCGCCTGTCGTTCAACCTGCTGCATGCCAAGGACGGGGCACGGGTGAAGCAGCAGTATGTGTGCGCGCTGGACGGCGAGGTGGTGGAACGCTCGGAGATGGTCAAGGGGTATGAATACGAGAAAGACCAGTACGTGATGTTCAAGCCCGAGGAGATCAAGGCGCTGGAGGAAGCCGGCTCGAATGTGATCAATATTTCGGAGTTCGTGCCGCTGGAAACGGTCGATCCGGTGTATTTCGACAAGACCTACCTGCTGGCCCCCTCGCGCCATGGCGGCAAGCCCTATGCGCTGCTCAATGAGGCCATGCGCCAGTCGAAGCTGTGCGCTGTGGGTCGCTGGGCCACGCGCGGCCGCGAATACATCGTGGTGATGCGGCCGCTGGAAACCGGCATGGCCATGCACCAGCTGTTCTTCAAGGACGAAGTCCGCTCCATCAAGGAGGTGGGCGTGGTGGAAGCACCGGAGCTGGCTGCCGCAGAACTGAAGCTGGCCCGCGCGCTGATCGAGCAGAGCACGGGCAAGCGCTTCAACCCGGATGCCTTCCATGACGAATTCCGTGCGCGGGTGGATGCCGCCATAGAGAAGAAAGTGAAGAGCGGCAAGGAGATCTCGCATTTCGAGACCGCAGGTTCCCGTGACACCAGCAGCGGCAATGTGGTGGACCTGATGGAAGTGCTGCGCCGAAGCCTGGCCGGCAAGAGCGGCGCGGCGCCGGCCAGTGCCCGCAAGCCGCCGAAGCGCGTCACCGGCAGCACCACCAAGGCGAAACGCGCAACCCGAGGCGCCTAGCTTGCGGCCGTTCGGCACCGCCGATGTCTCGCGGCTGGCGGATATCCCGCTGGGCTCGGTGCGCGCCATGGTGCGTGCCCGCTATGTCTCCCCCGCCAAGGGCCCGCGCGGCGTATTGCGCTTCTCGTTCCAGGACGTAGTGTTGCTGCGCACCGCGCGCACCTTGCTGGCGGCCCGCGTGCCAGCGCGGCGCGTGGGCAATGCCATGCGCGCCTTGCGCGCGCAGTTGCCCGCCGACCTGCCCGCGCGCGGCCTGTCCATTGCTTCGGCCGGCGGCCGCGTGGTGGTGCACGAGTCGGGCAAGGTGCGGGAGGCAGAATCCGGACAGCTGCTGCTGGCCTTCGAGGTGAAGGTGGATGGGACAAAGATCGAGCTGTTCGAAACCACGGCATCCGTGAAGCAGTCCGCCGCCGGCGACGTCGCGACCCAGGGCGGCGATGAGTGCCAGCGCCAGTTCGATGCGGCGCTGCAGCTGGAGGACAGCGACGTGGGAGCGGCGGTCGATGCCTATGCCGCCTGCGTCGCCCGGCACTCGCACCACGGTGCGCGCGCGAATCTGGGCCGGCTGCTGCATCTGCAGGGAAAGATCAGCGAGGCTGTCAGGCTGTACCGTGAAGCCCACGGCGAGGACGCCGACGTGCTGTACAACCTGGGCGTGGCACTTGAGGATCTGGGGCAATGCGATGAGGCCATTGCCGCCTACCAGCGCGCGCTCGAGCTGGATGCAGAGTACAGCGACGCGCACCACAACCTGGCGCGCCTGTGGGAACAGGCGGGCGACGCGCGGCGCGCGCTGCGCCACTGGAATGCCTACCGCAAACTTGCCGGCAGCGCCGGGCCCGCAGTCTGATGAAGATCGCGACCTTCAATGTCAACGGCATCAATACCCGCCTGCCGCAGCTGCTCACGTGGCTGCAGAGGGAAGCCCCTGATGTGGTGTGCCTGCAGGAGCTGAAGGCGGAGGATACGAAATTCCCGCGCGCGGCACTGGATGAGGCGGGATACGGCGCCATCTGGCATGGCCAGAAGGCGTGGAATGGTGTCGCCATCCTTGCCAGGGGCGCGGTGCCGGTGGAGGTCCGCCGCGGATTGCCAGGTGATGCGCAGGATGACCACAGCCGCTATCTGGAGGCCGCCGTCGATGGGGTGCTCATCGCCTGCCTGTACCTGCCCAACGGCAACCCGCAACCCGGCCCGAAGTTCCACTACAAGCTCGCGTGGTTTGAAAGGCTGATCCGCCACGCCCGCGGCCTGTGGGAGTCTGGCGCACCCGTGGTGCTGGCCGGGGATTTCAACGTGGTGCCCACGGATTTCGACATCTACAACCCGAAGTCGTGGAGGAAGGATGCCCTGCTCCAGCCCGAATCCCGCGCGGCGTACGCGCGGCTGCTGGAACAGGGCTGGACAGATGCGCTGCGCGCGCAGCATCCGGATGAGGCGATCTATACCTTCTGGGATTATTTCCGCAAGCACTGGGATCGCAATGCCGGTCTGCGCATCGACCATCTGCTGCTGAGCGAAGCACTCAAGCCGCGCCTGGTGGATGCCAATGTGGATCGCTGGGTGCGCGGGGAAAGCCACGCCAGCGATCATGCCCCCACGTGGATTGAACTGAGCGAAGGCAAGATGGCAAAGAAGAAAGCTAAGAAGGTGGCCGGCAGGAAAGCGGCCGTGAAACCGAAGACTGCGGCCAGGCCGAAGACCGCGGCCAGGAAGAAGTCCGGCCCACTGGAGCGCTATGCCGCCAAACGCGACTTCTCCATCACGCCCGAGCCCGCGGAGGGTGGGGACGCCAATCCGGAGGCGCGGCAGTTCGTGATTCAGAAGCACTGGGCTTCACGCCTGCACTACGACTTCCGCCTCGAACTGGACGGCACCATGAAGAGCTGGGCCGTGCCGAAGGGACCCAGCTTCGACAGCAAGGACAAGCGCATGGCCGTGCATGTGGAAGACCATCCCATCGCGTACAACCAGTTTGAAGGCCAGATTCCGGAGAAGCAGTACGGTGCAGGCAAGGTCATCATCTGGGACAAGGGCACCTGGACACCGCTGGGCGACGCACAGCAGGGCTATCGCGACGGCAACCTGAAATTCAACTTGCACGGCCACAAGCTGCACGGCGCCTGGGTGCTGGTGCGGATGAAGAGCCGCGAACCGAAGCAGGATGCCTGGCTGCTCATCAAGGAGAAGGACGAGTACGTGCGGCCCGCTGCGGAATTCAGCGTGACCGATGAGATGCCCGACAGCGTCGCGAAGCTCAAGCCGCCCGCAGCGCCCAGGGGCGAGGGCCGCGGCCCGCAGGCCAAACCAGCAGCGGGCCCCCGCCGCGCCCAGCGGAGCTCGACCGGCGCTGCCGCCATGCCCGAAGGCGCCACCAGGGCCAAGCTCCCCGCGACGTTGAAACCGTTGCTGGCAACGCTGGTGGACAAGCCGCCAGCGCAGCCGGATGAGTGGTTCTATGAGGTGAAGTTCGACGGCTATCGCATCCTTGCCAAGGTGGAGGCGGGCCAGGTGCGGCTGATCACCCGCAACGGCCATGACTGGACGCACAAGCTCACTCACCTGAGTGAATCGCTGCAGTCGATGTCGCTGCGGAACGGCTGGCTGGACGGCGAGATCGTGATACCCACCGAAAGTGGCGGCACGAGTTTCCAGGCGCTGCAGCAGGCCTTCGATTCCGAACGCACCCGCGATATCGTCTACTTCGTTTTCGACCTGCCCTATTACGACGGGCACGACCTCACCGGCGTGCCGCTGGAGCAGCGCCGTGCGCTGCTGCAGGCAGTGCTCAAGAATCCACCGCCGGCCGTGCGTTTCAGCGAGGCATTTGAAGCGCCGCCCAGCCAGCTGGTTTCCTCGGCCTGCAAGCTCGGGCTGGAAGGCATCATCGGCAAGCGCCGCAGCAGCCTCTACACTTCGCGGCGCAGCCCTGACTGGATCAAGCTCAAGTGCGGCCACCGGCAGGAATTCGTGGTCGGGGGGTGGACAGACCCGAAGGGCAGCCGCTCCGGGTTGGGATCGCTGCTGCTGGGCGTTCACGACGCTGCCGGCAAGCTGGTCTACGCCGGCAAGGTGGGCAGCGGTTTCAACGACAAATCGCTGGGGCAGATCAGCGGGCAGCTGCAGAAGCTGGCCGCGACGAAAAGCCCGTTCAATGGCCGGGTTCCGGAGGCCGGCGCGCATTGGGTGAAGCCCACGCTGGTGGCCGAAGTGACCTTCTCCGAATGGACCGCCGACGGGCATCTGCGCCATCCCGTATTCCACGCGCTGCGCACCGACAAGCCGGCCAGCAGCATCGTGCGGGAAGACCCGGTCGCGCCCCTGGGCCCGGATAGCGAGGAGCCGCAGTCGCTGATTCCGGCCCAGCTGCGGGTCACGCATCCGGAACGTGTGGTCGACAGCACCACCGGCATCACCAAGATCGAGATCATCCGCTACTACGCGCTGGTCGGTGAACTGATGATGGAGCATCTGCGCGGCCGGCCGGTGTCATTGGTCAAGGCGCCGCAGGGCATCGCCAAGCCCGTGTTCTTCCAGAAGCACGCCGACAAATACCAGATGGACGGCATCGAGCAGCTGGACCAGGCGGTGGATCCGGAGCACCCGCCTTACCTTGCGGTGACCACGCCGCTGGGCCTGCTCTCGGCCGCGCAGATGAATGTCATCGAGTTTCATACCTGGAATGCCAGCAAGCCGCGCATCGAGCTGCCCGACCGGATGATCTTCGACCTGGACCCGGGCGAAGGCGCGGCCTGGAGCGCTGTGCAGCAGGGAGCGGAACTCATGCGCACGCTGCTCGAGGAACTGGGGCTGGTGGCATTCCTGAAGACCAGTGGCGGCAAGGGCCTGCACGTGGTGACGCCCATCAAGCCGGAACTGGATTGGGACGCTGTGAAGGCCTTCTCGCAGGCCGTGGTCGTGCACATGGCCGCGACCTTCCCGGATCTGTTCGTGGCCAAGAGCGGGCCGAAGAACCGGGTGGGCAAGGTGTTCATCGATTACCTGCGCAATGGCTTCGGCGCTACCACCGCCACCGCCTGGTCGGCGCGGGCGCGGCCCGGCATGGGCATCTCGGTGCCGGTGGCATGGAATGAACTGCCACGCCTGGACAGCGGCTCGCACTGGACCATCCGCAACGCGCACACGCGGCTGGCCGATGGCAACAAACCATGGGCGAACTACGGGAAAAGTGCAAAGAGCCTGGCGCGCCCGATGAAGAAACTCGGCAGCTAGCGCGGCCTCACACCGCCAGTGACTCGAGCAGGCGCTCGGGATCCACCGGCTTGACCACATGGCCGTCGAAACCCGCATCGCGGGCACGCCTCACATCTTCGGGCTGCCCGTAGCCAGTGAGCGCCACCAGCTGCGCCGCGAAACCCTGCGAGCGCAGCCGCCGCGCCACCTCGTAGCCGTTGATGGTCGGCAGCCCGATATCCAGCAGCACGAAATCGGCGTCGTAGGCCGTGGCCACTTCCAGCGCTTCTTCGCCGCCATACGCCGTGCGCACCTCATGGCCGTGCAGCTGCAGCAGCAGCGACAGGGAATCGGCGGCGTCGCGATTGTCGTCCACGATCAGCACGCGGCGGCGGTTGAGGGGCATCGGCGCCTCGGCTGACGCCACCACGCTCGGGGCGGCCGTCAGCGGCAGCAGGATCTCGAA
>JBEVNO010000186.1:0-8753 GCA_040508085.1 Steroidobacteraceae bacterium | reverse complement strand
CCATCAGGGAAAGTGCACTTGCCGCCGGTGGCATCCAGCTTCTCGAACAGGCGCGGTGTATCGATGCCGGCCACCATGGCGCCGCGGTCCACCAGCACGCGGGCGATGTCGGCCGTATGCGTGCTCCAGCCGTCATCGCCGGAGAGGAACAGCACGAACTGCTTCGGTTCCCCGGCCGGCCGATACAGCGTGACATCCTCGAAAATGCCATGTGTCACCAGCTCCTTGCGTTCACAGCCGGTGGCGAGCCAGGCCGTGCAGAGCAGCAAGGCGAGGATGGCGCAGCGATTGATGGCAAGCCTCATTTGGAAATCACCCCGCGGTAACCACCACTGATCAATGCCGCAATGTCCGCGAGTACGAACAGCGGCGTGAGCCCGCCCGGTGCTGCGAGGTAGCGCGCTTCCCATTCGGGCGCGAACTTTTCCTTGAAGGCGCGCAGGCCCTGGAAGTTGTAGAAATTCTCGCCATGCGAGAACAGCAGCCGCCCGGCGCGATGCCAGTTCGGCGCCAGCGGGTGCGAGGCCATGCCCGACAACGGCGCCATCCCGAGGCCGAAGCGCTGGAAGCCCTGGGCCTGGAAATGCAGCAGCAGCTTCGTGAACAGGAAATCCATGGTGCCGCCGGGCGAGCCGGGCAGGTGGCGCATCAGGTCGACGCTGGCCTCGATGCGGCGACCGGTGGTCATCAATGTGGCGAAGGCGATGGCACGCCCATTCTGGCGCACCAACGCTACGGATACGCGGCGCAGATAATGCGGCGAAAAGGAGCCGAGCGAGAAACCCTTCTCGGCGGTGCGGTGTTCAGCGAGCCAGGCATCCGAGATGCTGCGCAATTCGGCCAGATGTGGCGCGACCTGCGCCGGCTCCAGCACCTCCAGCGTGAGGCCCTCGCGCTCGCCGCGGCTGATCGCCTGCCGCAGGGGCGCTCGGGGCTTGCCCTGCAGGCTGAACTCTGGCAATGGCACCGACGCATACTCACCGAGCTTGAACACGCGCAGGCCGGCGTCCAGGTAGACCGACAGCGTCTGTGGCCGCACCTGATAGAAGGACGTGCGGCCGCCATGCTTGCGTGATTCCTCGATGAACCGCCACACCAGGTCGTGCCATTCGGACTGAGGGCCCACCGGATCGAACAGGCCCACCCACGATCGACCCCGGCGACCGAACATCAGGAAACTGCGCCCGGAGGGGGAGAACAGGAAATGCTTGTCGCCCATCAGCGCGACACAGGCCTCTGCTGCGTCCTGCGCGTTGATGACCTGCTGCGCCTGATCCAGCAAGGCCGGATCGGCCTTCGGCAGCTTCGGTGCAGGCGTGCGCAGCAGCTGCCGCGTCGCGACGGCCAGCGCCAGCAGGGCGATGGCGACGAGCGCGCGCAGCGAGCGCGGCGCGTGGCCGTTGAACTCGAACTGCCACCACAGCTGGTCGTTGTAGTCGATATCGCGGTAGGCGAAGAACAGCAGCCCGGTCATTGCCGCAACGATAGCGGCCACGCTGAGCAGCCAGCCGCCCGTGAAGGGCTGCGCGAACAACGAGGCGCGCCGTGTGAACTGCTTCTTCGACAATCCCAGCGCCAGCACCAGGAACGCGATCAGCAGCATCTCGGAAAGCGCGAACCCCTTCGGAATGGCCAGCACCATGCTCGCCATGCCCAGCGCGAGGCCCGCCCACCAGGCCGCATCCAGCCGCTGCAGCATGCCGCGCGCCACGATAAGCAGGCCGAGGCCCGCGATGCTGCCGAAGAAATGCGAGGCCTCGACAATGGGCAGCGGGATGTAGAGCTGCAGCAGGTCGGTGGCATCGTCCGTGGCCGGCGTGACGCCGGAGATCAGCAGGATGACGCCCACAACCAGCGTGTAGGCCGCGAGCAGCAGCGGTGCCAGCCCCACCGCCGCCTTGGTGATGGCAGTCGTCGCGCGGCGCGACTCATGCACTACCAGCAACGCCAGCGCGAGCAGCAACGGCAGCACGTAGTAGATGAGCCGGTACAGCACCAGCGCCGCAGCCAGGGTCTGCGGCGGCACCTTGTCGTGCAGGGCCAGCAGCATGATGGCCTCGAACACCCCAAGGCCGCCGGGCACGTGGCTGAGCACGCCCAGCACGATCGCGATGGCAAAGAAGCCGACGAAATCCGCAAAGCTGATGGCGCCGGGCGGCAGCAGCACCCACAGCACGGCGGCGGTGGCCGCGATGTCGATGGCCGAGAACAGCAGCTGCTGCAGCGCCAGCGACGCGGACGGCAGCCGGATCATCACGCGGCCGAACAGCCGTCGCTCGCGGCCATCGCGGCACAGGATGATCAGCGCGGTGCCGGCCACCAGCAGGATGCCGGCGGCGAGCTGCAGCAGCAGCGGCGACACATGCACGGTGGGGCCTACATCCTCAGCCCCCCACAGCAGCGCGAACGCCCCGACCATCGAGATGCCAAGGCCGAACGCCGCAGCGTTGAAGGCAATGGCCCTGGAGATGATGCCGGCTTCGATGCCCGCCGCGCTGTACAGACGCATGCGGACGGCGCCGCCCGTCAGCACGCCAAGGCCAATGGTGTTGGAAAGCGCGTAGGCGATGAACGCCGTCTGCGCCGTCAGGCGGTAGGGCACCTTGGCGCCCACGTAACGGAGCGAGGAATGATCGTAGCCGGTCAGTGCGAAGTAACTGATGGCGGTGGCCAGCACCGCGAGCACCAGCGCCAGCGGATGGGTGGTGCGGATGGCGCCGAGCAGCTCCTGGTAGCTGATCTCGCGCAACATGCCATGCAGCGCCTCGGTGAGCAGCGCCGCGATCAGCAGCGAGCCGGCGCCGATCAGCCACGGCTTCCAGCGCTGCAGGCTGCCGAGCAGTTTGATCTGGTCGTTAAGCCATGACATGGATCAGCCGCAACCCATGGCTACTGCGAACTCAACGCCTGCCCTGTGATGCCGGCACCACGGGGGCCCAGCAGCTGCAGGTAAGGGCCGATGAGGGTCTCCGGCAAAGGCACGCTGTCGAGATTCTCCGAAGGATACGCCTGGCGCCGCATCAGGGTGCGGGCCGGCCCCGGGTTGATCGAATTGACGCGCACCGCGCAATTGCCCGAGAGCTCGTCGGCCAGCACCTGCATCAGCCCTTCGACCGCGAATTTCGACGCGCAGTAAGCACCCCAATAGGCGCGGCCCTTGCGCCCGACGCTGCTCGACGTGAACAGGATCGATCCGTCGGCCGACTTGCGCAGTGCCGGCAGCAACACCTGCGTCAGCGCAAACGCCGCCGTGACGTTGACCTGCATCACCCGCGCCCAGGTGGGCACGTCATACTGCTCGATGGGGGTGACCGTGCCCAGCAGCGCTGCGCAATGCACCAGGCCATCCAGGCGGCCATAGCGTTCGAGCACCGCCGCGGCTATGGCGTCGTAGTCGTTGGCGACGGATTTCTCCAGATCCAGCGGCGCCATCAGCGCGCGGCCGGGCGCGAACAGCTCGATCTCCGCGCGCAGGCCCTGCAGCTTGAGCACATTGCGGCCGATGAGGATGAGCTCGGCGCCTTCACGCGCGGCGGCAAGCGCCAGCGCACGACCCAGGCCACCCGTGCAACCGGTGATGGCGATCACCCGCCCGTACAGCTCGCCGCTCACGACAACGACCCATCCAGCCATTGGATGATGCCCAGCGGAGACTCGATATGTGCATCCGGTGCCCAGCTCAAGGGATCATCGGCGGGCCCCAGGTAGCCATAACTTGCCACCAGCACCGGCATGCCGGCGGCGCGCGCGGCCTGCACGTCGCGCTCGGCATCGCCCACGTACAGGCACTGCTCCGGAGGCATGCCCAGCTGCGAGGCGGCGAGCAGCAACGGGGCAGGGTGGGGCTTGCGGTCCGGCAGCGTATCGCCGCTGACCACGCAGCCACTGAGGCGGTCGAGGCCCAGGATCGCCAGCAGCGGGTTGGTCAGGAAGGCCGGCTTGTTGGTGACGATGCCCCAGGGCATGCCGCGCCGGGCCAGCTCATCGAGGACCTGCTCGCAGCCATCGAAGAGTCTGGTGCCGATGGCCAGCTGCTCGCTGTAGAGCTCCAGCAGCCGCACGCGCAGCAGCTCCAGCGGCTCGCCGGACAGCTCCGGGAATCCGAGGCGGATAAGACCCGAGGAGCCATGCGAAACCTGCGTCCGCGCCAAGTCATACGGGAGCTCGCTGCGGCCCTGTTCGACACGCACCTGGTTCAGGACGCGGATGAGGTCTGGTGCGGTATCGAGCAGCGTGCCGTCGAGATCGAACAGGACGGCGCGCAGATTGGATCGTTTCACGCGATGGGATTCAGCTGGGGGTGCCGGGCGGCACCAGGTGGGCAATGTAGTTGACCGAAACATCGTCGTTCAGCCGGCAGCGGTCGCCGAAGGGATCGTAATGCAGGCCCGCCGTGTGCTGCAGCGTGAGTGACGCGCCCCGCGCCCAGAGCGCAAGTTCCGCGGGACGGATGAAGCGTTCGTATTCATGCGTGCCGCGTGGCAGCAGACGCAGCAGGTATTCCGCGCCGACGATGGCCAGCAGGAATGACTTGGCATTGCGGTTCAGCGTGGAAACGAAGATCGCGCCGCCGGGCTTGACCAGGCGCGCGAGCGTAGCGAGGAACGCCGCGGGGTCGGCGAGGTGCTCCAGCATTTCCATGCAGCACACAACGTCGTAGCCGTGCGGTGCCGAGCGCGCCAGATCCTGCGCATCCTGCACGCGGTAGTCGATGGCAAGGCCGCCCTCGGCCGCATGCAGGCGCGCGGTTTCGATCATCGCGGGAGCCAGGTCGATGGCCGTGACATGCGCGCCGCGCCGAGCCAGCGCCTCGGCCAGCAGCCCGCCGCCGCAACCCACATCGAGCACCTGGGCGCCGGCCAGTGGCGCACGCGCGGCCACGTATTCAGCCCGCACGGGATTGAGGCGGTGCAGCGGCTTGAACTCGCCATTGCTGTCCCAGAAGCGATGCGCGAGAGCCTCGAATTTGGCTATTTCGGCGGGATCGGCGCTGGAGGCTGGGGTGTTCATCTTGGGGTGCCAGTATAGCGTTTCATGGCTGGCATCAGGACACGGATCAACTGCCGGGTGTGGTAGAATTCGTGGTTTGTACAAGGCCGAAGACGACAGCATCGAATGAGCGAAATTGCCAACGGCGTGGCCCGCGAGATTCTGCCGGTCAACCTCGAAGACGAGATGCGCCAGTCCTACCTCGATTACGCCATGAGCGTGATCGTGGGGCGCGCGCTGCCGGATGTGAGGGATGGCCTGAAGCCGGTGCACCGGCGCGTGCTGTTCGCCATGCGCGAGCTCGGCAACGACTGGAACAAGCCCTACAAGAAATCCGCGCGCGTGGTCGGCGATGTCATCGGCAAGTACCACCCGCATGGCGATTCGGCCGTCTATGACGCCATCGTGCGCATGGCCCAGCCCTTCTCGATGCGCTACATGCTGGCCGATGGCCAGGGCAATTTCGGCTCCGTCGATGGCGACATGCCGGCGGCCATGCGCTACACCGAAGTGCGCATGTCGCGTTTCGCCAGCGAGCTGCTGGCCGACATCGACAAGGAAACCGTCGATTTCACGCCGAATTACGACGAATCCGAACATGAGCCGGCGGTGCTGCCGGCGCGCATTCCGAACCTGCTGGTCAATGGTTCCTCCGGCATCGCCGTGGGCATGGCCACCAACATCCCGCCGCATAATCTGGTGGAGGTCATCAACGCGCTGCTGGCGGTGATCGACGATCCATCCATCCAGCTGCTGGAACTGATGCAGCACGTGCCGGGACCGGATTTCCCGACCGCCGGCATCATCAACGGGGCCGCCGAGATCGTGCAGGCCTATCGCACCGGGCGTGGCCGCCTGAACATCCGGGGCCGCACGCACTTCGAGGATGTCGGCAAGGACCGGCAGGCCATCATCATCACTGAGCTGCCCTACCAGGTGAACAAGGCGCGGCTCATCGAGCGCATCGCCGACCTGGTGCGCAACAAGCTGATCGACGGCATCGCCTCCGACGGCCTGCGTGACGAATCCGACAAGGACGGCATGCGGGTGGTCATAGAGCTCAAGCGCGGCGAATCAGCCGATGTGATCCTGAACAATCTCTATGCGCAGACCCCGCTCGAGACCGTGTTCGGCATCAACATGGTGGCGCTGCAGGATGGCCAGCCGAAGCTGATGTCGCTGAAGGAGATGCTGGACGCCTTCATCCGCCATCGCCGCGAAGTGGTCACGCGCCGCACGATTTATGACCTGCGCAAGGCGCGGGAACGCGCCCACCTGCTGGAAGGCCTGACGGTGGCGCTGTCCAATATCGACGAAGTCATTGCGCTCATCAAGGCGTCGCCGGCCACCGCGGAGGCCAAGGTCGCGCTGATGGCGCGGGAGTGGCCCGCCGGCGCCGTGCCGCAGATGCTGGCGCGCGCCGGTGCCATCAGTTCGCGCCCGGAAACGCTCGACAGCTATTTCGGCCTCATCGGCGAGGTCTACCGCCTGAGCGATGCGCAGGCACAGGCCATTCTGGAGATGCGGCTCAACCGCTTAACCGGGCTCGAGCAGGACAAGATCCTCGCCGAGTATGGCGAGCTGCTGACCACCATCGCGGATCTGTCCGACATTCTGGCGCGGCCGGAGCGGCTCACCCAGGTGGTGCGCTCCGAACTGGTCGATATCCGCGACCAGTATGGTGATGCGCGCCGCACCGAGATCTCGCTCGATCATCTGAACCTCACCACTGCGGACCTCATCGAACCGCAGGACCTGGTCGTCACCTTCTCGCACGCCGGTTATGCCAAGTCGCAGCCGGTGTCCGACTACCAGGCCCAGCGCCGCGGCGGACGCGGCAAGAGCGCCACCACCACCAAGGATGAGGATTTCATCGAGAAGCTGTTCGTGGCACATACCCACGACACGCTGCTGTGCTTCTCGAACCACGGGCAGGTTTACTGGCTGCGCGTGTACGAATTGCCGCAGGCCGGGCGCGGCGCTCGTGGCAAGCCCATGGTCAACCTGCTGCCGCTGGCGGAGGGCGAGAAGATCACAGCCGTGCTGCCGGTCAAGCAGTTCGACGATACCCACTTCGTGTTCATGGCGACGAAGAGCGGCACGGTTAAGAAAACACCACTGTCTGCTTATTCGCGCCCGCGCCCGAGCGGCATCATTGCCGTGGACCTGCGCGACGACGACCAGCTCGTAGGAGTGCAGCTCACCGATGGCAACCGCGAGATCATGCTGTTCACCAGCGGCGGCAAGGCGATCCGCTTCAGTGAAGAGGAAGTGCGGCCGATGGGTCGCGATTCCACCGGGGTGCGCGGCGTGAAACTTGCCGAGGGGCAGTCGGTCATCTCACTGATCGTGGTGGGCGAGGGCTTCGTGCTCACGGCCTCCAGCAATGGCTACGGCAAGCTCACGCCGCTGCCGGATTTTCCCTCCCATGGGCGCGGCGGGCAGGGCGTCATCGCGCTGCAGACCAGTGAACGCAACGGCGATGTGGTGGGCGCGCTGCAGGTGCAGCCAGACCAGGAGCTGATGATGATCAGCTCCAACGGCACACTGGTTCGCACGCCGGTAGCGGACGTATCGATCCAGGGCCGCAACACGCAAGGCGTGCGGCTCATCCGCCTCGATGACGGAGACCGCCTGACCGGGGTGGAAGGCCTGCAGAGTCTCGCCGACGATGCGGTGTCTGCCGGACTCGATGAGGTGGGCGGGGCGCCCGCCGATACGCCCGCCGGCACCGGAACTCCCGACGCCGGCGTCTAGCCGGCGCATCAAGCTGGTTTCACCGATTCCACAAAGCGCTGTTTGCCGCTTGTGGTCTTAAATGCGAATCATTATCATTCAGATTCCAATTCCACAATGATCCGTCGGGAGACAAGAATCCATGTCCATCAAGAGTCGCAAGCGGCCAGTCGCACGCATCGTCAGCCATGCAGATCCGCGTGCCCTGGGGCTGATGCTCGCCGCATTGCCGGGTTTCGTCATGGCCGCAGCCCCCGCCGAGCCTGCCCGTGAGCAGCGCCTGGGCACCATTGCGGTCACCGAGGAGGTGGAAGAGGAGGGCTACAAGGCCGACACCGCCTCATCGCCCAAGTTCACTGCGCCGCTGCTGGATACCCCGCAGACCGTGACTGTGCTGACCAAGGAGCTGCTCGCCGACCAGGCCGCGGGTTCGCTGGCGGAGGCGCTTCGCAACACGCCCGGCATCAGCTTCACGCTGGGCGAGAACGGCAATACCACGGCTGGTGATTCGATCACCATGCGCGGCTTCGATACCGCCGGCAGCATCTTCCTCGACGGCATCCGGGACCTCGGCGCCGTGTCGCGCGATGTGTTCAACACGGAACAGATCGAGATCGTGAAGGGGCCGTCCGGTTCGGACAATGGCCGTGGCGCCCCCACCGGCTACATCAACCTGTCGAGCAAGCAGCCGCACCTGGAAGATGCCCTGTCGGGAACCATCGGCGCCGGTACGGACAACCGCGTCCGCGTCACCGGGGACCTGAACGCACCCATCGACGGCATCGATGGCGCCGCTGCGCGCCTGAACCTGATGTATGACCGCGGCGACCGTCCGGGCCGGGATGTGTCGGAGACGGGCAAGTGGGGCATCGCGCCTGCTTTCGCGCTGGGCCTGGGCACCGAGACGCGCGCGTATTTCAATTACCTGTTCGTGAAGCAGAACAATCTGCCCGATGGCGGCATTCCTGCGCTGGGCGTGGTCGGCTACAACACGGCCACCACCACCGGCAATCCTCCCGTGCCCGTGG
>JBEVNO010000184.1:0-3674 GCA_040508085.1 Steroidobacteraceae bacterium | reverse complement strand
GAAGCAGCGCCCGCGCCTGCGTGGCGAGTTGTGCGGGCGAGCGGCCGACCAGCATGACAGAGGCACCCGCACCGACCAGCGCAGCGGCAGCCGCCTGGCCGATGCCGCCGCCGGCCCCCGTCAGCAGCACCCGCGCGTTCGCGGCTTTCATGCGGCCACCGCGTTCTTCACGGGCTCCGCCTGCGGCAGGGGCAAGCCTCGGAACACGTCGCCATACAGCCGATAGAAAGCACGCGCCGCATGAACGATGTCGGCCCGATCCTTCGGGTCGTCGACCTGGTCCATCAGCAACTCGAAATGCGCGGTGTGCTCCTGGTCCAGGGTGCCATGCGATCGCAAGTAGCTGAATGCGGCATCGGGCAACCGAAGCGGCTTCTGGATCTGGTCAGCCGCCAGGAGCGCAAGCGAAACACTGGTTCCTTCGAGCACGTGCACCATACCGAAGAAGCCGAGCGGGTTGCGTCGCGCGATGGTGTCGTACGCATAAGCCACCATGACCTCGGTCGCGTGCCCGGGAGGACCGTTCTTCACAGCCTCGTCGTCGCCGCCCGCGGCACGAATGTCGTCGAGGATCCACTGGTCATGACCCTGCTCTTCCTCGATGTATTCGTCGAGCGGCTCCTTGAGCCAAATGTTCGGCTTCGGCAGGGCTGCCTTGCAGGCATGCAGCAGTGGCACCGTGTGCCGCACATGGTGGTAGGCCTCGCGCAGGAAAGCCAGATAGCTCGACAACGAGACTTCGCCGCGCAGGCAGCCCTGGATGATGGGCGTACCCAGAAGACCCATGCGGGCGTCGGCGGTCTGTTCGACCAATTGTTGATAGAAGCTCATTGTGTTGTACTCGATCAGAAGTTGGGTTGCGCTGCCATACCCAGGGCGCCGGCATGCATTTGCAGGATGGCCGCACGTTGCGGCCGGCCGTTGGCGGTGGCCAGTCCGGAGGACACGCTGAAGTCCGCTTCGCCGCGCAGCCAGCGATCGACGCGGGCGTAGTCGGGCAGGCTGCTGTTGGCGGCGTCGACCGCAGCTTGCAATGCCGCGTCCGGCGCATCCGCCCGAACCGGCCAGAGCACGGCGCTCAGGGTCGGCTCGCCATCGCCGAACACCACGGCCTGCGCGACGGCGTGCTCGCTGCGCAACGCCGTCTCGACCCATTCGGGCGATACATTGCGACCGAAAGCGGTGATCAGCAGATGCTTCTTGCGACCGCTGATGTGCAGAAAGCCGCCCGCATCGATGCGGCCCAGGTCACCGGTCGGCCACCAGTTGTCGTCCTGATTTTCAGGATCGACTGCGCCCTGACCGAGATATCCGAGAAACAGGCTGCCGGATACGTGCACTTCTCCGTCCGCGGCGATGCGCAAGCGCGCGTGGGGCAGAACCCGGCCAGCGCTGCCGGGAAGATCGGCACTCGGCAGGTTGAGTGTTTGGACGGACGCACCTTCGGACAGCCCGTAACCTTCATAGGCAGGGATGCCGACCGCGCGCGCAAGCTCCAGAAGTTTGGTGCCCACCGCAGCGCCGCCAACGGCGACCAGCTTGAGCGATTCCGGGGCGCGCTGACCGCTGAGCATCAGATGGCCCACCCATACACGCAGCATCTGCGGCAGCAGGATGATGCTGTGCGGCTGCTGTGCAACCACGGTCGCATGAAAGCGCGCCGCGTCGAAACTCGACGAGCCCGTGAGGCCCAGCTGCTCGAGCGGCAGCGCGACGCAGGTCGCTCCGCGCATCAGCGGCGCCATCACGCCGGCGATGTTCTCCAGCAGCACAGCGAACGGCAGCGCGCAAAGATGGCGACGGATGTCGAGAGGCTCCATCGCAGTCACCAGCCCGCTCGCCACTGAACGCATCGCCTCGGCGTTCAGGCATACACCTTTGGGCGCACCGGTGGTGCCGGAGGTGAAGGTGATCTTTGCAGTACCGGCCGGTATGGACACAGGGCGCGCCGGCAGCCGCACCATGGCGAGTGATTGACCGGTGATGGCGCACGGTGACGATGGTGCCTGCGGCCACCGCGCCGCCAACTCGGGGCTGGTCAGCACAGTATCGACACCGGCTGCGCCGAGCGCATGGGCGATCTGATCGGCCGTGAAGAATACGGGTAGCGGCACGTGCACGACCTCCAGCTCCGCTGCTGCGAGATCCGCAACAACCCATGCTGGCGAATTGTCCATCAGGGTGGCCAGGACCTTCGTCCCCTGCGCCTTGAATTGAGCCGCCAGCGCGCGTGCCTGCTCTGCCACCTGCTCGAAGGTCCAGCGCTGCTTGCCGTCGTCGAGTGCGATGCCCGCTGCATTGCGCATGATCATTGACCAGCCTGCGAGGACTGAGCCTTGCGCGCGAGCCGCCGCAATGCCTGATTCAAGTGCCCGGCAAGTACCACGGGGCGATGGTCGTAGTAGCTTCCCCATTGCACCGCCTCCCGGCCCAGCGCGGCCGGGTCGGCAATGCCGAGCGCCAGCGGCGTCACGCCGATACGCATGAACAGGTGCCGCAACTCGGTCGTGATCGTTCCCACGACCCAAGTGAAATCTTGCGCCGCCAAATGCGGCCCGATGAGCGAAATAAGGCGGCGCCCCTCGCCGGCACGGCTGGCAGCGAGGTGGCCCACCTCGACAATGTTCTTGCGCTCCGGCTGGGCCTCGGCCTCTGATGCGAGCAGGGCTTCCACAGGCGATGGGAGATAGCGTTCGAGAAACAACGGGGCCTCCGCCGCGCTCCGGTATCCCGCAGCCGCGACGATTTCACCGCGATCCTGCAGGGTCACCAGTTTGGGAGTGAAGCTGCGAACGTCTGCCCCGTAACGCCGGGCGAAAACATCGCGGATGAAGCCTTCGACCTCGGTGCGACGGGCATCACCGACTGCGTGGACAGTGAGGCGTGGCGTCGATGATGAAACACTTGCGGGTGAAGCGGTTCCGCCATCATGCGGGGACAAGGCCATGAGCATTCGTTCTCCTTGGAGTGCCACTGCAAACGGTGGGTGACTCAAGGACTCGATGCTGGTCGTCGATGATTAAGGTGACATTAAGTCGCCCGGGGCAAGTTGAATGGCTTCAGCGGTCAGTCCTTCTTCAAGAACCTGCACAAAGTGCCCGCTGTCCTTCCGCTGCACCGTGCGTGCGTTGGTTGCCTTCGAGCTGAGGCGTTGAGCCAGCCGTATCCCGGCTTGGCAATGCGAAGCACAAACGTCTTCCGGAACGCGAATTTCGACGCGTCAAGCGATTGCATACCCAGTTGCCTGCAAGGCAAGCCGGCCGAACACCCGCCCCACGGGACAGCTCACTGCCAGCCGGTCACCCCCTTGAGTTCATGGGTCAGATTGCGCACAGGCGCATGTCGAACGACTTCGAACCTGAACGACATCACTGCACCTGGCCAAAACCTGCCAACCGCAGCGCCAGATCGTCGACGTCATGCCGAAGCCAAGACCCAGCAGTTCAGTTCCAGGCCCTCGTCCAGTGCGACCGTAACAACCGCCAGCCCCATCAGCGACACCTGCCGGCCCGTGCCGCTGGGCGCATGGTCGATGAACGTGGTCGCGCCCAGGTAGTCTTTACCGATCGCCGTGGGGGCAGGTCCAAGCGCAGTGCAGGCGCCTGCCGGGCCATCCAGGGCCACGAAGGTGTTGTTGTTGGGGCCGGGCCAAAGACGAGAGGACTCGCGCCATG
>JBEVNO010000097.1:0-28350 GCA_040508085.1 Steroidobacteraceae bacterium | reverse complement strand
GCCAAGGCCTGCCTCGCGCAGTACTCGCAGTTCATGGAGCGGTACTACACGACTGCGCTGACCTATGTGGGCGGCACGCCAACGCCCGAACTGGGCTGCACCACCGAAGGGAACCTGCAGAACCGCTATACCTTCACGGTGGCGGATATCGCGGCGGCCACATACACGGCGACGGCCACACCTACCGCAGTCCAGAGCGCCAAGGACAGCCGCTGCGGCACCCTGACGCTCAACCAGGCGGGTGAGCGTGGGGCGGGCACCAACAGCGCGGAAGATATTGCCTTCTGCTGGTAACGGGCAGGCCACCGCTCACGACAATCTGGTCATACGCGGCAGATAGCTGCCGCACCCGGCGCACGCGGGCAACATAAATTGCCTGCGTGATGCAGGCTTACCCGCAAACACGTTCCCGGCAAGTCGCCGGCTTCGCGATGATCGACACACTCATCGCCCTGCTGCTGTTTGCCATCGTCATCCTCACCGCCTGCCTCACGCTGACCCGCAGCCTGCGTGCCACACACCAGGCACTGCTCTCTTCCCGGGCAGTGGATGCGGCGGCAGATTTCATCGAAGACCTGCATGCGCGTGCCGCGGGCGACGACATCGACTCGCTGGCGGCCGCGGCCAGTGAACAGGCCGCAGCGCGGCTGCCGGCCCCCGCCCGCACCACCGCTGCTGAGCTCATCCAGCTGGCGGCCACGCTGCACCGCGGCCCCGCTCCATGACATCGCGCGGGTTCACGCTGATCGAGCTGCTGGTGGCCATGGCGCTGCTCTCCACGCTCACCGCGGCCGGGCTTGCCTCGCTGGTGCGGGCACGTAACGTGTGGCAGGACGCTGGTGTGCAAGCGCGGCTGCACGAGCGCGCACAATATGTTTTTGCGACGCTCGAGCCGGAACTGCAGATGGCGGGCTTCTTCGGCGGTGCGTTGCCGCCGCCTGCACTGGCCGCCACTACCATCCCCACCGCTGCGCTGAGCTGCGGCCTTGATCTGGTACGGCGCATCGACATCCCCGTCGAGGTGCACCCTTCATTCGACCTGCCCTGTCCGGCGCATGGCACTGGCGCCATGCCGGCCTCGCAGCTGCTGGTCGTACGGCGCGCGTCGGCGCAGCTGGCCGAGCCGCTCGCCGGTCGCGGCCAGTGGTGGGGTGCTGCTGCACCAGCGGCTTCCGGAGAACTGGTGTGGAACGGCACTCCCGTACTCACGACGCCCGCGCCAGAGCCGCGCGACCTGCTGCTGCGGGTGTACTACGTGGCGCGTGCCGCAGATGGCGACACTGCCACGCCCGCTCTGCGGATGAAGTCCCTCAGCGCCATCGCCGGCATCCCGGCTTTCATTGATACGGAGGTAATGCCCGGTGTGGAATCCCTTCAGGCGCAGCTGCTGCCATCGGCCAGCGCTCCGCAGCGCGTGCGCGTCACGCTGCAGGTCAGCGCGGATCACGCCGACCTGCGCGCCAGCCGCACGCCCCGCCACATCGTGGCCACGCGCCAGTTCACGCTGCGCAATGCGGCGCCGTAGCGGCAACCCGCCCCCGCCGCGCGGCTTCGCGCTGGTGCTGGTGCTGGCCCTGGCAGCATCCATCGGCCTGCTCACCGCCGGCAGCCTGCAGGAGACGCTGTTCGGCGAAGCTCTCGCCGGCTCGCGCCTGCTCCATCTGCGCGCCTGGCTGCTGGCCGACAGCGGCATGGCGGAGGCCATGCATGAGCTCACCAACGCCGCATTGCCGCGCGATTTCACCCGCGAGCTGCGCCCCATTGCCGGCTCCGCTGAAAGCGCCGTGGTGTCGGTGCGGCAGGTGGCAACGGGAGTGCCCCCTGCCGGGTTCAGCCTGGGCCGCTTTGCTGCGCATTACTTCATCATCGAGAGCACCGGCCGCAGTGCCCGCGGCACGCGGGCGGTGCAGGTGCAGGGCGTAACGCGGGTCATGCCGCAGGTAACGCCGGCGGCGGCGCCTTGAAGTGGCCCTCCTGCAGTCTGTTGCTGACGGTGCTGCTGGTGATGAGCAGCCATGCGGCGCAACCGACCGGATGCCTTCCCGCCCTGCCTGTACCGATCCGCGTCAGCATCGCGGAGGCAGCTATTGTTGATGCCCGGCTCCAGGCCTCCAGTTCCGGCCTCGCGGTGGTCGCTGCCGCCGACGGCCGGCAACTGTGGTCCGCCGCTGGCAGTGCACCGGCCGACCAGCTCTTCGAACCGATGCAGGTGGCCTTTGCCGGCAGCCTCATGGCGCTCGATCTGGATGGCGATGGATTGCACGACCGCATCTACGCCGGCGATCTCGCCAGCCGGCTGTGGCGCTTCGACCTGCATCACGGCGCGCCATCCAGCGCCTGGGCATCGGGCGGAATGCTGGCGGATTTCAGCAGTGCCGCCGGGCGCGCCTTTGTTGCTGCACCGGATGTCAGCCTCTCCACCTCTGCCGACGGCAGCTGGTTCAACATCGCCATCGGCACCGCCTCCCTGCCGGGTTCGGCCACGGGCAACCGCTTCTATGTCGTGCGCGACAACGCGCCGTTCGAAGCCTGGACGGATGCGGACTACGCGCGCTGGGTACCACTGCGGGAAGGCGACCTCGTTCGCCTCGCGAACCCGGCATCGACGCCGCCACCCTCGATGCGGCACGGCTACTTCATCGAACTCACCCATGGCGAAGTGCTGATGCCGTCCATCACCGTTGCCGGCCGCGCCGTGCTCGCGATCGCGGATTCCGCTTCCAGCTCCGCCACGCAGTGCCGCGTCGCGGTCAGCGTCGCAGTGGTTGACGTGGCGAGTGCCGTAGCTCCGGGCAAGCCTTCCGGCGGCGGAACCGCCAATGCCTGGCGCGAAAGGTTGCCAGTTGCGGTTGCTGCCACGGCGCGCTTCGAGCTTGCGGCGTCCAGCCAGGGTGAAGCCGCCTGCACGCTGGACGGCCAGCAGATCGCCGCCTGCGCCGTGGCCACGCGACCGGTGAGGACCTGGTGGCGGCGGGGCGACGCGGAATGAGCCACCGGTTGCGAGGCGGCTTCACGCTGATCGAGCTGCTGATCGCAATCGGCATCGTGGGCATTCTCTGCGCCATCGCCTGGCCCAGCTACAGCTCGCTGCTGCATCGGGCGCAACGCAATGACGCCCGGCTCGCGCTGCTGCGCGTCCAGCATGCTCAGGAACGCTATTACCAGCGCGCCCTGCGCTACTCCGACGACCTCGGAGAGGCCGCACTGGCCACCAGCGCGCTCAGTGATGCCGCCAACTACCAGCTGTCCGTGACGGTGAGTGATGAAGCCCAGCGTTATGTGGCGATGGCGCGCAGCATCGCCGGCGGCAGGCAGGCCGCGGATACCGCCTGTGCACTCTTCACTCTGGATGACACCGGCAGGCGCGGTGCCGAGAATGCCGGTGGCGAAGACGCCACCGCGGCCTGCTGGCGCTAGCCGGTGCGCGCCGGGTGGCGCAGCGCGCGTGGCAGGCTGAACACCACGTTCTCCTCGCGTCCGCGAATTTCCCGCGGTTCCTGCCCGCCCCAGGTCTTCAGCCGCTCCACGACCTGCTGCACCAGCACCTCGGGTGCGGAGGCGCCTGCAGTGATACCCACCGCCTTGCGTCCTTCAAACCACGCCTGTTCCAGGTTATCGGGCCCATCGACCAGGTAACCAGGAATGCCGGCACGATCGGCCAGCTCGCGCAGGCGGTTGGAATTGGAGCTGGTTGCCGAACCCACCACCACCAGCACATCGCATTGTTCCAGCAGCCTCTTCACCGCATCCTGCCGGTTCTGCGTGGCGTAGCAGATATCCTCGATGCGCGGCGCTTGCAGGCCCGGGAAACGGGCACGCAGCACCTCGACGATCGCCTGTGTGTCATCCACCGACAGCGTGGTCTGCGTGACAAAGGCCAGAGTGTCCGGACGCTGCACGACGAGTGCCGCCGCGTCGCCCACATCCTCGACCAGATGGATGGTGCCGCCGTACGAGGCGTCGAAGCGGCCCATGGTACCTTCCACTTCAGGATGCCCGGCATGGCCGATGAGCACCACGTCCCGCGCATCGCGGGCATAGCGCGCCACCTCCAGATGCACCTTGGTGACCAGCGGACAGGTGGCGTCGAACACCGAGAAGCCACGCTGCCTGGCCTCGGCCTCCACGGCGCTGGATACACCGTGCGCGGAAAAGATCAGGGTGGCGCCGGCGGGCACCTCGTCCAGTTCCTCGACGAAGCGCGCACCCAGCGCGCGCAGCCGCTCGACCACATGGCGGTTGTGCACCACTTCGTGACGCACGTAGATCGGTGCGCCGAACAATTCGATCGCGCGCTCGACGATATCGATGGCGCGATCCACCCCGGCGCAGAAACCGCGTGGGCTCGACAGCAGGATCTGCATGCTGTTCATTGGATATGCTCCGCACCCGTCCGGCGCTCGCGCCGCCACTCCAGCAGCGCATCGAGCAGGATCATCCCGGCGCCCACCGTGATGCAGGCATCCGCGACGTTGAAGGCGGGAAAATACGCCGGACCCCAATGTGCCGCCACGAAATCGACCACATAGCCGTGGCGCAGGCGGTCGATGGCATTGCCGACCGCGCCACTGGCGATCAGCATGAGGCCCGCGCACAGCAGCCGCTGGGTGCGTCCGGAAGTGCGCCGCAACGAGATCAGGATGGCCACGCTTACCGCCAGCGCGAACACTGTGAATACCCAGCGCTGCCAGCCGCCCGCCTGGGCGAGGAAGCTGAACGCAGCGCCGGTGTTGCGTGTGTGCAGGATATCCAGCACCGGCAGCACGTAGACAGATTCGTGCAGCAGCAGCGTGCGCTGGATCACTTCCTTGGTGAACTGGTCCAGTGCCAGCATGATGAGGCCCAGTGGCCACCACGCCAGCCCCGATGCGCGCCATCCCAGGGTAGGTTCAGACATGGTGCCTCGCCTCCGGTCGGCCCGACACATTGCCCGCACAGCGGGCGCACAGTTCCGGGTGCGCGGCATCGCTGCCCACATCGTCGGTCAGGTGCCAGCAGCGCACACACTTGTCGCCCTGGCTGCGCTTCGCCGCCAGCCACAGGCCGGGCACCACTGCCGTGCCGGTCTCCGCCGCCACCGCATCGCCAGGCGCGGCATGTACCGCGTGCACCCGCGCCGCGGAAGTGATGGTGAAGAAACGCAGTTCGTCGCCGAGCACGGCATAGCGGCTCGCAAGCTCCGGCAGCGCATGGACATCCAGCTCAGCTTCGAGCGGCGCCCCGATGGTTCCGGCCTCGCGCAGCTTCTCCAGCTCGCGCTGGCTCGCCTGTCGCAACTGCACCAGCGCCTCCCAGTCCACGCGCGCAGGCGGCAGCACCGGAAACTCATGCCAGCCGGTGAGGAACACCGACCTCGGCCGATCCTGCCCCGGCAGCACCTGCCAGATCTCCTCCGCCGTGAACGACAGGATGGGTGCCAGCCAGCGCACCATGGCCTGCGCGATGTGGTACATCGCCGTCTGCGCCGAGCGCCGCGGCAGCCCTGCTGCGGGCATGGTGTAGAGGCGGTCCTTCAATACATCCAGGTACAGGCCGCCGAGGTCATTCACGCAGAAGGTGTGCACGCGCTGGTACACCAGGTGGAACTGGTACTCGCGGTACGCCGCGACCACCTCATCCTGCAGCGCCTGCGCGCGGCCGATGGCCCAGGCGTCCAGATCGAGCAGTTGCTCCACTGGCACGGCATCGCGCGCCGGATCGAAGCCATGCAGGTTGCCGAGCAGGAAGCGCACCGTGTTGCGCATGCGCCGGTACGACTCGGACATGCGCTTCAGGATCTCGTCCGAGATGCTCATCTCCGACGAGTAATCCGTGGCCGCGACCCACAGGCGCAGCACGTCGGCACCCAGCGAGTTCATCACCTTTTCAGGCGCGATCACATTGCCGATGGACTTGGACATCTTGCGGCCCTTGTCGTCCACCGCGAAGCCATGGGTGAGCACGGCCTTGTAGGGCGCGCGCGCGTACAACGCCTCGGACATCAGCAGCGAGCTGTGGAACCAGCCGCGGTGCTGGTCGGAGCCTTCCAGGTACAGCGCCATCGGCGCCGGGCCCAGATCCGGATGCGTATGCGGCACGGCCTCGAACGACAAGCCGGAGTCAGCCCACACATCCATCACGTCGGTGACCTTGCGGTATTGATCGGCCTCATCGCCGAGCAGTTCGCGCGCGTCGAGGTCGAACCATGCGTCGATGCCGCCGGCATCCACACGCTGTGCCACCGCTTCCAGCAACTCCGGCGTGCGGGGATGCGGCAGGCCGGTATCCGCATGCACGAACAGCGCGATCGGTACACCCCAGGTGCGCTGGCGCGAGATGCACCAGTCCGGCCGGTGCGCGATCATGTCGTGGATGCGCCGCTCGCCCCAGCCCGGAGTCCACTGCACCTGCGCGATGTCGCGCAAAGCGCCGGCGCGCAGGCCCTGCTGATCCATCGAAATGAACCACTGCGGCGTCGCCAGATAAATGACCGGCGTGTGATGCCGCCAGCAATGCGGGTAGCTGTGGCTGAGACGCACGTTATGCAGCAGATGCCCGCTGGCCGCGAGCGTCTCGATGATGCGCTTGCCGCCCTCCTCGAGCTTCAGCCCGCCAACCAGCGGTGCATCCGCCTTGAAGCGACCATCGCCCTGCACCGGGCTGGTCACGGGCAGCTTGTAGCGCAGGCCGGCGATGTAATCCTCCATGCCGTGTGCCGGCGCGGTGTGCACGGCGCCGGTACCGGCCTCCAGCGTGACATGCTCGCCCAGGATCACCGGCACCTGCCGGTCCAGGTACGGGTGCTGCAACAGCAGCCCCTCCAGCGCGCGGCCCTCGAAGCGGGCGAGTTCGCGGGCGGTGCCTGCGGGCACGCCGTAGCGGGCCAGCGTCGCCTGCGCCAGCCCCTCGGCCAGCACCGTGCGCAGGCGCCGGCCAGCCTGCTCGAACTCGACCAGCACATAGATGAACTCACTGCGCAGCGCCACGGCTGCGTTGGCGGGCAGCGTCCAGGGTGTGGTGGTCCAGATCACGATCGAGGCCGGCGGCTCCTCGCCCAGTGTCGCGCCGATTCGGCGCGAGAAGTCGGCAAGGTCGGCGATGCTGAACGCCACATCGATCGCCGACGAGGTGTGGTCCTCGTACTCCACCTCCGCCTCTGCCAGGGCGGAGCGGCAATCCAGGCACCAGTACACAGGCTTCGCGCCCTTGTAGAAATGCCCGTTGGCAATCACCTTGCCGAGCGCGCGGATCTGCTGCGCCTCGAAGTGCGGATCCATGGTCATGTAGGGCCGGTCCCAGTCGCCCATCACGCCGAGGCGGCGGAAATCCTTGCGCTGCAGGTCGATCTGCTCATGCGCGTACGCACGGCAGGCCGCGCGGAAGGCGCGCGCATCGAGCTTCTGCCCCACGCGCCCGTGCTTCTTCTCCACCTGCAGTTCGATCGGCAGGCCGTGGCAGTCCCAGCCGGGGATGTACGGGGAGTCGTACCCGTCGAGCGTGCGCGACTTCACGACCATGTCTTTCAGGATCTTGTTGACCGCATGGCCGATGTGGATGGCGCCGTTGGCATACGGGGGGCCGTCGTGCAGCACAAAGCGCGGACGGCCCTTGGCGACGCGACGCAGCTCGCCGTAGATGTCGTTCTCTTCCCACCACTGCTGCATCTGCGGCTCACGCCGCGCCAGATCCGCCTTCATCGCGAAATCCGTCTGCGGCAAATTCACCGTGCTCTTGTAATCAGCCACCAGCATCCACCTTGTAAATATGGGGTCAGATCCATTTAAAAGAAAAATAGATCTGATCCCATTTAATTGTCCGTCAGCGCGGCGCGGGCCGCGGCGGCGTCGCGATGGATCTGCTCGACCATCGCGTCCACACTGTCAAAACGCTCTTCGTCGCGCAGGCGCGCGACGAACTCCACTTCCAGCTCGCGGCCGTACAGATCGCCCGCGAAATCGAACACATGCACTTCCAGCAGCGGCGTGGTCCCGCCAACGGTGGGGCGGGTACCAAGGCTCGCCACGGCGTCGCGTGCCGGCGCCGGATCCGCCCCCGGGCTGCAGCCGCGCACGCGGACCGCAAAGATACCGTTGAACGGGGCCGCCCGTCGCGCCAACCGCAGGTTTGCGGTGGGGTAGCCCAGCGTACGGCCCAGCTGCTGGCCGCGTATCACCCGCCCCCGCATCGAATAAGGCCGGCCCAGCAGCCGCGCCGCCAGGGGCAGGTTGCCGGCGGCAAGCGCGGCGCGGATGGCGCCGCTGCCGATGCGCATGCCCTCGCCGATGACCGGCGCCACCACATCGGCGGCGATCCCGAAGCGCGGTCCCTCCTCCACGAACCACTGCGCACTGGCCTCGCCCCGGTAGCCCGCGCGGAAATCATGGCCAATGACGATCTGGCGGATGCCGCCTGCGGCCAGCTGCGTCGCAAATTGTGCCGCCGTGCGTGAGCGCAGCTGCTCGGTGAAACGCAGGATGGCGAGCGCATCGGGACCATCCGCAGCCAGCAGCCGCCAGCGCTCGCGGAAACTCGTCAGCCGTGCCGGCGGCTCTGCGCGCGCGAAGTACTCCTTCGGCAACGGCTCGAACGTGAGCACCATGCTCTGCCGCGACTGCGCAGCCGCCAGCTGCTGCGCCCGCGCAATCAGCGCGCGATGGCCCAGGTGAATGCCATCGAAACCACCAATCGCCGCCACATATTCGCGCCCGCCACTGCCTGTGGACGTGAGCTGGCGCAGCAGGCGCATCAGCGCGCCGTACGCAGGTGACGCTGGCGCAGCCCGAAAGCGAACAGCGCCGCGAAGTACACCGCTGCCGCCAGTGCGATGCTGCCGCCACCCTGTACCAGCCGCTGCAGCACATGCAGCTGCATCCAGCGCGCAGTATCGCCGGCCAGCCACACCAGCAGCGCGCCCATCACGGCATTGGCAGCCAGCACACGCAGCACCAGGGCGCCCCAACCGGCACCTGGGCGCAGCACGCCCTCCGCCACCAGCCCGCGCCACAGCAGGATGGTATTCACCGCCGCGCCGATGCAGGTGGAAGTGGCGATCAGGATATGCGGCTGCGGGAAGCCCAGTTTCGCCGCCGGGATCACCACCAGCACATTGAGGCTGGTGGAAACGGCCAGCGCGGTAAGCGCGATGCGCACCGGCCGCTTGGTGTTCTGCCGTGCGTAATAGCCCGGCACCAGTACCTTCACGAAGCTGAAGCCCAGCAGGCCCCAGGAATAGGCCATCAACGCGTAGCTGGTACGGGCCACGTCCTCGGCATCGAACTGCCGGTAGCCGAGGATCATCGCTGTCATCGGACCGGCGAAGCACACCATGCCCACCGCGGCCGGCGATGCCAGCACCACCACCAGTCGCAATGCCCAGTCCAGCGTGCCGGAGAATTGCGCGGTGGATTTCGCGGCGTGGCTGGTGGACAGCCCCGGGAGGATGACAGTGGCCAGGGCAATGCTGAACACACCCAGCGGGAATTCCATCAGCCGGTCGGCGTAGTACAGCCAGGTCACGCTGCCCGTCACCAGGAACGTGGCGATCTGCGTATCCAGCAGCAGGCTGATCTGGGCCATCGACGAACCCACGATGCCCGGCACCATCAGCCTCGCCACCTGGCGCACGCCTTCCAGCCGCGGCCGCCAGCGCGGCCAGGACAGCAGCCCCAGCCGAGCCACAACCGGCAGTTGGAACAGCACCTGCGCGACACCTGAGACGAACACCGCCATCGCCAGCACCAGGCCCGGATTGCTGCTGCGCGGCGCGAAGAACAGCGCGGCGCAGATCATCACCGCGTTCATCACCACCTGCGTGATGGCCGGGATGAAGAAGCTGCCGTAGCTGTTCAGCACCCCCGACAGCAGCGAAGTGATCGAGATGAAGAACAGGAACGGGAAGGTCCAGCGCAGCATCTGCACCGCGAGGTCATATTCGTGCGCGCCGGACAGCGCCCAGTCTGGCGCGAACAGCAGGATGATGAGCGGGGCGGCCAGCACGCCCAGCGCCGAGATCCCCAGCAGCACCGTGCCCAGCGTGCCGGCGGTGCCCGCCACCAGCTCCCGCACCGCCGCCTGGTCACGCTGGGTCTTGTACTCGGAGATCACCGGCACGAACGACTGGGAAAAGGCACCTTCCGCAAACAGCCGGCGCAGGAAATTGGGGATCTTGAAAGCCACCAGGAAGGCGTCTGAGACTGCCCCGGCGCCGAGGGCCTGCGCCATCAGGGTGTCCCGGGCGAGGCCCGTAAGACGCGACAGGAGGGTGGCGAATCCGGTGGTACCGGTTTTCTTGAGGAGTGGGCGACTCATCGCGGTGGCAGCCTATCAGAACCCCCTCCCGCGAGGCGGCCCAGCCCCTTGATCCGGAGGGCGCAAGACCCCGGAAATACGGGGTTTGCGGTTGACTTCGCTACCCGCCCTGCCCAATATACGCGCCCTTCACAAGGTCCAGATCAGGCGGAGATTCAGGTGGCGAATACCAAGTCGGCAGAGAAGGCAGCCCGCCAGGCGGTCAAGCACCGCGTCAGCAACGTGGCCAACCGTTCGCGCCTGCGCACTGCAATCCGCAAGGCCATCGACGCGGCCGCGTCGGGCTCCAAGGAGACGGCCAGCGCCGCACTCAAGGCTGCCACGCCGGTCATCGATTCCATGGTGAACAAGGGCCTCATCCACCGCAACAAGGCTGCGCGTCACAAGAGCCGCCTGAACGCCAAGGTGAAGGCTGCCGCAGCCAAGTAATCGCCCGGCGATTACGGCTCGTATCCAGGCCCGCCTTGTGCGGGCCTGATCATTTGTGGCGGCTGGCAACCTTGCGGGGCGCGCGCGCGGTCTTGGTGATGCGCGCTTGGGCCGTCGCCTTTGAGCCGCGGCCGGGCTTGGCCTTGGCCTTGGCATTGCTCTTGGCTTTGGCCTTGGCTTTCGTCTTCGCCTTCGCGGCCGGCTTCTTGTTCGCCACGCCCTTCTTCATCACGGCCTTCCTGGCAGCGGCAACCTTCGGCTTCACCACCGCCGCAGGCACCAGCGCGGGCAACTCGAAGTTCCCATGCACCTCCGGCTCCTGGCCAGCGGCGATCGCTTCAATGAGCCGCATCGCCATCTGGCACAGCAACTGCGTGCCCTCGCCCGTGGCGCCGGAGATCAGGAACACCGGGCCGGTGAAGCGCAATGCGCGGACTATCTGCGCCGCCCGCTCCCGCGCCTCGTCCGGCAGCAGCAGGTCCATCTTGTTGATCACCAGCCAGCGCGGCTTGGCGGCCAGGGCCGGATCATATTTCTTCAGTTCGGCAACGATGGCGCGGGCATCCGCGACCGGATCGGCATCCGGATCCGGCGGCGCCATGTCCACCAGGTGCAGCAGCACCCGCGTGCGCTGCAGATGCTTCAGGAACCGGTGGCCCAGCCCCGCGCCTTCGGCGGCGCCCTCGATCAGCCCGGGAATATCCGCCATCACGAAGCTGCGATGCTGGCCCACATCCACCACGCCCAGGTTCGGATACAGCGTGGTGAACGGGTAATCCGCCACGCGCGGCTTGGCTGCCGACACCGCGCGGATCAGCGTGGACTTGCCGGCATTCGGCAGGCCGAGCAGGCCGACGTCGGCGATCACCTTCATCTCGAAATTCAGCGTGCGCTTTTCGCCCGGCAGGCCAGGGCCGAACTGCCGAGGCGCGCGATTGGTGCTGGATTTGAAGCGGGTGTTGCCGAAGCCGCCCTTGCCGCCCTGCGCCACCTTCAATGTCTGTCCGGGCGTATTCAGGTCGCCGAGCAGTTCGCCAGTTTCGGCGTCGGTGACCGTAGTGCCCACGGGCACGTCGACATAGAGATCTTCACCACCATGCCCGGTGCAATCGTTGCCGGAGCCGCCCTCGCCGTTGCGGGCTGCATAGGTGCGCTGGATGCGGAAATCCGCCAGCGTGTTGATGCCTTCCTTGGCATGCAGGTAGACGCTGCCACCATCGCCACCGTCACCGCCATCCGGGCCACCGAACGGCACCGACTTCTCGCGGCGGAAACCGACGCAGCCGCGGCCGCCGTTGCCGGCCTGCGCTTTCATGATGGCTTCGTCTACAAACTTCATCGGCTACTTCCCTGGGTACGGAGACAGAAAATAGATCGGACCCCATTTTCCGGTATCCAAACGCAAACCCCGGCGCGGGGCCGGGGTTGCTGGTTCAACGTCGTGGCGATCCGGCCTCAGTTCGCCGGGACTACGCTCACGTAGGTGCGCTGCTCCTGGCCCTTCTTCGAGAACTCCACCTTGCCGGTGATGAGTGCGAACAGGGTGTGGTCGGTGCCAATGCCCACGCCGGCGCCGGCGCGCATCGGCGTGCCACGCTGACGGACCAGGATGTTGCCGGCCAGAACGCTCTCGCCGCCAAAGCGCTTCACACCCAGGCGCTTGCTGTGCGAATCGCGACCGTTGCGGGTACTACCGCCTGCTTTCTTGTGTGCCATGGCTTAAGCGACTCCTTCAGGCAATGCCGGTGATCTTCACCAGCGTGTACTGCTGGCGATGATTGCCGCCGCGCTTGTAATGCTTGCGGCGACGGAACTTGACGATGACCTTCTTCTCGCCCTGACCGTGGCTCTCGACGGTCGCACTGACCACCGCGCCCGCGACAAGCGGCTTGCCGAGCTGGATGTTGGCGCCATCGGCGATCATCAGCACGTTGTCGAACGAGACGGTCGAGCCGGCGGCGGCATCGAGCTTCTCAATCTTGAGCAGGAGGTCTTTTTCGACCCGGTACTGCTTGCCACCGGTGGCGATCACGGCGTACATCTGAAGAAGACTCCATACGGAAAGGCCGCGCATTCTATAGGCCGCCCCGGCTTCGGTCAAACCGGTTTCACCGGTATTTTCCCCCGACCAAACAGCCACTTGCCTTGCCACCAACGCGGCCCGCCCCGTGCCGTGCCCGCCCGGGGGGCCCCGCGGGCCACTGCCGCGGCTGCTACCATGCGCCCCTGCTTTTAACGGCCTGGGTTGGCGGACGCACAAGTAATGACGCTGGAAGAGATCAGGGGGTTGGTCGGGGCCGATCTGCAGGCCGTGGACGAGGTGATCCGCACCCGGCTGGACAGCTCCGTGCCGCTGGTGGGGGCCGTGGCCGAACATATCGTGGCGGGCGGCGGCAAACGCCTGCGGCCCCTGATCGTGCTGCTGGCTGCCAGGGCGGCTGCCGGAGGGCAGCCCCTGCCTGGCAACAGCCACCTGCAGGCTGCCGCCCTGATCGAGTTCATCCATACCGCCACCCTGCTGCACGACGATGTGGTCGACCACTCCTCCATGCGCCGCGGCCGCGAGACTGCCAACGCCCTGTTCGGCAATGAAGCCAGCGTGCTGGTGGGGGATTTTGTCTATTCCCGCGCCTTCCAGATGATGGCCGCCATCGGCGTGCAGCGCGTCATGGAGATCATGGCCGAGGCCACCAATGTGATCGCCGAAGGCGAAGTGCTGCAGTTGATGAACGCGCAGGACCCGGATACCACCGAGGAGCGCTACCTCGAGGTGATCCACCGCAAGACCGCGAAGCTGTTCGAGGCCGGCGCAGAGGTGGCCGCCGTGCTGGCTGGCGCGCCGGTCGAGGTCCAGCGGGCGCTGCGCGCCTATGGGCGCTTCCTCGGTACCGCCTTCCAGCTGATCGATGATGTGCTGGACTACCGCTCTGATCCGTCCAGCCGCGGCAAGAACCTGGGCGAAGATCTGGCCGAGGGCAAGATGACGCTGCCACTGATCCATGCGCTGCGCCATGGCGGCAGCGCCGAGCAGGAGCTGATCCGCGCCGCCATTGCCAGCGCCGGGGATGCCGATGCACCCACGCCGGATCTGGCGCGGATCATCGCCTGCATCGATGCCACCGGCGGCATTGAATACACCAGGGAGCGCGCGCTGGAGGAATCCCGCGCTGCCGCCGCAGTGCTGGCCCCCGTGCCACCCTCGCCCTATCGCGACGCCCTGGCGGCACTGGCCGAGGCCGCAGTGGGCCGCGACCGCTGACGCTAAAATGTGGCGTCCGCCCGGGCGGTCGCTTACACTCCCGCGCCCACGCAGTCGGGATGTAGCTCAGCCTGGTAGAGCACTACGTTCGGGACGTAGGGGTCGCAGGTTCAATTCCTGTCATCCCGACCAAGTTTCCCGGTTATGAAACAGCTGTTTTGAGGTCGCCTTCTCCCCGCTCCGGGGACGGTCATGAAGGCGGGCTTCTGCAGCGTGGTGGGGCGCAAGCCGCGCACGCCAGCGAAAGCCGGTTGACTCGCTACCCAGCCTCCATTCCAAGCGCCTCCATCTTCTCCATGGATGCTGCGTAGCGTGCTGGATTCATGGCTTCCACTGCCATTGATATGGGGCGATTCCGGCGGACGCCTTGAACGCGCGACTGAAGTGCGAAGTCGATAGGCCCACCAGCCGCGCAAGCTGCGCCATTCGAATGCGATCCGGCAGGCTCGCTTCCATGAAGTCGATCACGCGGCGCAGCGCCAGAGCGCAGGACCCTTGCCGTCTTCGGCGCGCGCGGACCGCAATGCCAACAGGCGTGCGGCGATGGCGGTCACCGGTCCATCACCGCAGAGCTGCGTGGACCGATCCAGGTCGCCCACCGCCTCGGCCAACAAGCGCACCAGTGTCCAGAGCCGATCATCCGCGAAGCGCAGGCGCGGTGCGTCCACCGGTGCGCCGCTGACGTCGGTCGTCAGTTGCTCCTCGTGTGCCTTCAGATCGTAGCTGAGCGTTGCATCGTTTAAGAAGAGCGCGTCTGCGCTGCCCCCATCTCCAGGCCCGCCGGCGCGAAGTGCATATGCCGCGGCGTGTGCTCGATGGGATTGGCGCGGTCGACATGCAGTCGTGGCTCAGCCTTGTTCGACCAAGGTCTGGATCAACCAGGCGCCGGCCGGGCCGGGCGGTGTATCGGGGCGGTACATCGCCTGGAAGAGATAGGCACCTCCGAGGGACTCCGGAACCTTCAGGCGCACCAGCCGCCCCTCGGCAATATCCTGACGAACCGTGGGCTCGGGCATGTAACCCCAGCCCAGTCCGGCCAGCAGCAACGCGTGCTTGGCACCCAGATCCGACAGCGACCAGGTGTCCGCCGCGTACACCGCGACATCCGGTCCCTGTTGAAACGCCTCGCGAACCCGCAACACCAGTTGACGGTGTCGCTTCGCCGCGCCGATCACGTCACTGTCCACGCCGGCCAGCGGATGCACCGGCGTAGCGACGGGAATCATTTCGACCTGCCCCACCGACACAACCTCGAAGCCCGTGGTATCCGAGTGATGGATGCCACCGATCCCGATTCGCGCGAAGCCCCGCTGTACCAACTGGGACACCGCACCCAAAGCTTCCAGATTCAGATGCAGCGTCACCGTGGGAAATCTCTCCTCGAAGGCCTGCACGGCCTCAACCAATCGCTGCGTGGGAAACATCACGTCGACGACCATCGAGATCTCGGCTTCCAGTCCCTGGCGGATGCTGGCTACGCGAGCCTTGATATCGCTCACACCACTGTTCACCGAGCGGGCACTGGCGAGCACTGTCTCGCCAGCCTTGGTGAGCTTGGGCTTGCGCGCATTACTGCGGTCGAACAGTTCAAGGCCGAGCTGCGTCTCCAGCGACGAGATCGAGTAGCTGATCGCAGAGGTTGCGCGATGCAGTCTGCGCGCCGCCGCCGCGAAGCTGCCCTCGTGCACGACCGCGATGAGCACCTGCAATTGATCCAGCGATGGCGTTCCGACTACGGGCATGTTCGATTCATTAGAACAACTTGGCTGGCATTTTACGGCTTTCTAGAAGCAAGTGTGCCGAGCAAACTTCCCGCCGTCGAGCCACCACGTAGCCGACGAAGGGATCTGCGCGCCAATCGAGACCAGACGACGTGGTCGATGGTCTCCACCGAAATGGAAGCCAACCGCTATGCACAAGAAAGTCTTCACCCCCGACAATGCCGCCATGCTGCTGATCGACCACCAGATCGGCACGATGGCCTGGACCCACTCCCACGACATCAACCTGGTAAAGCAGAACGCGATCAAATTGGCCCGCATCGGCAAGGCCGCCGGCATTCCGATCGTGCTCACCGCCAGCATGGAAGACCAGGTGCAGGGACGCATCATCCCGGAGCTCGAAGAGGTCCTTCCGGAAGAGTACGCGACGCGCATCAAGCGCCCCGGAATCGTCAATGCCATGCACCACGAAGGCTTCAACAAGGCCGTCAAGGCTACCGGTCGCAAGAAGTTGTTCGTGGCCGGCGTCACCACTGAAATTTGCATCACCTTCCCGGTCCTGCAGATGCTCGATGAGGGCTACGAAGTACAGGTGTCGGCAGATGCCTCGGCGTCGTACACCAAGTACGGCGATGACATATCCCTGCGTCGCATGGAGCAGGCAGGCGCCATCATCACGACCGTCGACATGATCGTCTCGGAACTGGCCGTGGACTGGACGAGCCCGCTCGGCTCGAAGCTGGTGCCGATTCTCGGGTACCGGTAAGCCTCATCCGGTCCCTCGAGGTGGTGCGTCGCTGCGACGCCCTTCTCGGTACGACTTCCTCACCGTGGGCGGCGGGCCGCCGCCGTTGCTCGATGTGCAGGCCCTGGCCTGCGCACTGGGGGGGCGTCTGTGCGCACACAACAACGGCACCGCCAAGGAGAGTCTCATGACCCACATTCTCGTCCTGAACAGCAGCATTTCCCGCGAAGCATCCGTCTCCCGCATTCTGGTGGAGGAGGCTGTGCAGCGCCTGATCGAAGTCAACCCCGGCGCAACGGTCAGGCAGCGCGACCTGGGGAACTCGCCCATCCCGCACCTGACCCCCGCGACGGTTGCTGGCGTGCGCGCAGCGGCCTCAACGCCTGAGGAGCATGTCGCCGCGGCGCTCTCCGATGAGCTGATCGAGGAGTTGCGGGCGGCCGACATCATTGTGATCGGCGCGCCCATGTACAACTTCAGCATCGCCTCGGGCCTGCGCACCTGGTTCGACCACGTCATCCGGCCACGGGTTACTTTCAGCTACTCGGAGGCAGGGCCGCAGGGCCTGCTCACCGGCAAGCGGATCCTCGTCATCGAGTCGCGCGGTGGCCTCTATTCGGAAGGCCCTTCCAAGGCCATCGATTTTCAGGAACCGTACCTGCGCTGGATGCTGAGTTTCATCGGCCTGTCTGACGTCACCTTCGTCCATGCCGAGAAGATCGGCTTCGGCGTCGAAGCACGCCAGGCTGCGCTCGCACACGCCAAGGCACAGATCGGCGTGGCCGCTGCCAAAACCATTTCCCATTCGAGCTAAGCCCATGCGCCAGACAGCATCGCGTACTTCACCGGTGATCAAGGCGTTGCTCACCCTCGCCTTCGCGCAGACCGCAGCCCACGCCGCACCGGGCACGCCACCTGCGCCGCCGCAGCCCATGGTGGGGCTGGGCACCACCACCATGCTAGATGCAGAGGGAGGCGTCGGATCGCTGTTCCAGGTGCTGGGAACCGGCTACCACGCCACCCGCATAAACAATGCCAATGGCAAGGAAGTCCCGGTGGACTTCAAGCAAAACGCCCAAGGCGCGCTGCTGCACTATGTCTATACCTCAAACATCCAGGTGCTCGGTGCCCACGTCGGTGGCGAGATCATACTGCCGGTGGCGCATGTGAACCTGCATGCGGGACCCGTGCAGGACAGCACCAGCGGCGTGGGCGACACCATTCTGGGCTTCGTTCTGCAGTGGCATAAGCTCACCCTGTTCAACCGTCCGTTCTCGGCGCGCTTTGACCTGAACGTCGTGGCACCAACTGGCAGCTTTGATCGCGATGAGGTGGTGAACCTCGGCAACAAGCTCTGGCAGATCTCGCCGTATATCGCCACGACGCTTCGCGTCACCGATCGCTGGGAGGTCAGCAACCGCATCAACTACAACTGGAGTGGCGTCAGCCATCGACCGCCCTACGGGTCCGGTCACGAGAGCGCACAGCCCGGCGACCAGCTGGCGGTGAATCTGTCGGCCTCGTATGGAATCAGCGAGACCTGGCGCGTAGGTGTCGGCAGCTACATGTTGCGGCAGCTGAGTGATTCGCGCACCGATGGCGCCGATATCGCGGATTCGCGTCAACGTGTGTTCGGTGCGGGCCCCACGGCACGCTGGAGCCACGGTCGCACCATGGTGATCATCAGCGCCTACAAGGAGTTTGAAGCCGAGAACCGCAGTCAGGGCTATCAGGGCGTGCTACGCCTCATGCGGGTCTTCTGAACTTCGCGGCCGGTGATCCGACATTCCGGATGGTATCGACGCTACGGCCGGCACTTCCGGACGGCTTGAGCCGGTTCCGGATGAGACTAGGTCGACATCCTTAGAATGGGCTTGATGACTTCGCCCTGGGCGCTGTCCGCGAAGGCTTCATTGATCTGCTCGAACGGATAGAAGCGCACCAGTCTCTCGAACGGGAAGCGCCCTGCCCGGTGCAAACTGATCAGTTCCGGAATGAACAGCTGCGGCACGGCGTCGCCCTGGATGATGAAGCGGACATGGGCTCCCGGTGCCATCTTCAGCAACTCCACCACGCTCTGCGGTCCGGGCGCTACAAACCCGATCTGTCCCAGCGTGGCCAGACCCTTCAGGGCATGGTCCAGCATCTCGGGACGGCCACTGGTCTCGAACACATAGTTCACGCCCCGGCCCGTGATCGCTCGCAGCTGCGCGGCCACGTCCTGGTGCTTTGGATTGATGGCGTGCGTGGCACCCAGTTCGCGCGCCAGCGTGAGTCGGCTCTCGTTGACGTCCACCGCGATGATGGCGCCCGACGATATGGCGCTCGCTGCCATGATGGCGGCGAGTCCCACAGCCCCAACCCCAAAGACCGCGAGCGTCTCGCCAGCCGTCATCTTGAACGTGTTGAGTACGGCGCCGGCGCCGGTCTGAAGGCCGCAGCCCAGCGGCGCGAGCAAGTCCAGCGGCAACTCGCTAGGCACCTTTACCGTATTGCGCTCGGTGGTCAGTGCATAGGTTGCGAACGAGGACTGACCGAAGAAGTGCCCACGCACCGCAGGTGCAGTAGAGCCAGGCAGGCGGCGCACGCCGATCGTGCCATCGAGTCGCGTACCGGAGAAGTTCATCACCCCCTGGTGATCGCAGTATGGTCCGTGCGCCTGCCGACAGGGCTGGCATTGGCCGCAGGCCTGGTACGACAGCACGACATGATCGCCAGGCCTGACCGATGTCACCGCCGCACCGACACGCTCCACGATACCCGATCCCTCGTGCCCGAGCACGATGGGCAGCGGCGTCAGCAGGCGCTGATGCCACACGTGCACGTCCGTCTGACACACTCCGCAGGCGACGATGCGGACCAGTACCTCATCCGCGCGCGGCTCATCGAGCTCTAGCTCCTGCATCTGGAACGGCTCGGCCTTGGCTTCGGCAACGGCCGCTCGGATTCGAATAGTCAATGATGTCCTCAGTGCAAAGGCACCCAGCGTCACCGTGACGCGCTAGCGCCTGGGAAGTTCCAATTCAAGATCCATTGTCACGCCGACACAGGGCGGATTGCCCTGTCCAATCCAATTATTTCCGGCTCGATCCCGCTAAGAGCGGAAGACACGAATCCTGGCGGCCGCCCCGACCTAGGCGCTTGTCAGCGGCCTACCCACCGCGAAGCGATGAGCGGCGCGAAGCAGACCTTGTAGTGAGAGTCGCGGCGCCAGTTGCGGCAGGGATGCACCGCTGGAGCCGATGTACGCAACAGTTCCGTTCGGGTCAGCTAGCTTTGCAAGGCCGCTCAGGATAGCCCAGGCTGTCGCGACGCGTGATGGCACCCTCGCGGACATAGGTGATGATCTCGATGTCCTGATGCGGATGGAGTGCAAAGCCTTGACGCGCGCGATTTCATCGTCGATCCACGACACCCGGTTCCCCCGCGCACGAAGCGCTCAGCACGCCCCTCCGGATGGCCTTCGATCACCAGGCCGCGACCGCTCACGGTTCCTCAACCATCCGGCTCAGTGCATCCGCCAGGCCCTGCAGCGCATCGCGATCCAGATCCATCCAGTACATCGCATGGCTGGCGGCCAGCAAGGGCCGGCGACCCTCCAGCGCATCATGAAACTGGCGCAGCAGGTAGCGGTAGTGCTGTCCTGCCAGGCGTGGAACCAGGCCGGCATCGTTGCCCAGCGCGCCCCTGCCATGACAACTCTGGCAACGGGATCGATAGACAGCCAGCCCCGGCTGCAGGAAATCGCCCCGCCCATTCGCGGCGCGAATGTCCGGCCGCAATGTGGCGATGAAGGCGGCCAGATCCGTCATGTCGGCTGGCTGCAATTGATGGCGGCCTGCGACCGCCTCCATCTGCGGATCCAGCCGGCGGTCGTGCCGGTAATCCACCAGCTGGCGGATGACGACCTGGGGATGCTGTCCCGCGATACGCGGAACACTGTCATCACTGTTCCCGGCTCCCTGGGGTCCGTGGCAGTTCGCGCAACCCTGGAAGAGCTGCTCGCCGTGGACCACATTCGCCTCGGAGCGGGCGGCGGCCACGAAGTCCCTTTGCGCAGAGGCGGCCCCACCGGCGACAGGCGGCAATGTCATGGCCAGCAAGATCAAAAGCAATTGCCATCGTTTCATGACCCATCTCCTGAATGACACAGCACGGCGGCGCCCTGCACAAGGCCGGCGCGCGCTCGCGGCAGGGCGTGCGGCTGCCCGGCGGACGTGGGTCGCAAACTGTGTGAGTCGCGGTTCATTCTGTACCTGATTGACGTGCGTGTCCGTGCTGCTGCGATAGTTGCACCGGTCCCTGGCTGTCTCCCCATAAGGGGAATGCGCGGTGCTTCGCGGCAGCGCTGGCTCTCGCGGCGATGCAGCATGGGCGCGCAGGCAGGTGCTACGTACATGTGCGCATGGCTGCTGTGCCTGGACGAACTAGTGTGGCAGGAGTCAGTTCCTCAACATCCGGGAGTGCACGCGTGCCGAACGATCCGCAAGCCGACGAGACGCTGCGCGATGGCAGCCGCATCGTGGTTCGCCCCATGCAACGCACCGACATCGAGCTGGAGCGCCATTTCATCGAAGCGCTGTCGCCTGAGGCACGCCGCTTCCGCTTCCTCGGCAGCATGAACACGCCAAGCGATGCCTTGCTGCACCAGCTCACGGATATCGACGAGCAGCGGGATGCGGCGTTGATTGCGCTCTCCGGCGAAGGGCAGCAGCTGCGGCAGGTGGGAGCGGCGCGCTTCAGTGCGGCTGCCGACGGCCGGGCCGAAGTTGCGGTGAGCGTGAGCGACGACTGGCGGCAGAAAGGCCTGGCCAGCCTGCTGATGCACCGGCTCATCGGGATCGCGCGCCACCGCGGGATCAAGACGCTGTATTCGATGGACTCAGCGGAGAACGCGGCAATGCGCCGGCTCGCCGACTACCTGGGTTTCGAGCGGGGCGTCGACCCGCAGGATGCCACGCAGGTGATCTACACGCTCCAGCTGAACGCCTTGGCGTCACAGTGAGGCCACTGCATTTGCACGCGGGCCCTGCGGCAACTACTTATGGGCACCTGGCGATTGCCGGGTGAAGAATTCAGTCAGCGCTCGAGTCGGGAGAGATCCATGAAGCAATCCATTCACCGCATACTGATTGCCGTCAAAGACGTGGACGGCGGCTCTTCACCTGCAGTGAAGAAGGCAGCACGTCTGGCGCGTGCGCTCGGTGCGGAAGTGGAGTTGTTCCACGCGATCAGCGAACCGCTCGCAGTGGACGCCGTGGGGTTCGGCAAGGATGGCCTCGCGGGCTTCGAAAACAAACAGCGGGCGCGCCACTTGAAGCGGCTCGAAGCCATGGCAGCGCCTCTGCGTCGAACCGGCATCGCTGTCAGCGTGGCAGCGGAATGGGACTATCCCGTGCATGAAGCGGTATTGCGGCGCGCCCACCGCACCAAAGCCGATCTCGTCGTCGCCGGACGTCACGACGGAACGCACGCGGCGCCGTGGATGCTGCGGCACGCGGACTGGGAGCTGCTGCGGCATTGCCCTGTCCCCGTGCTGCTGGTCAAGACCCGGCGTGCGTACGAGTCGTTGAAGGTACTCGCCGCCATCGACCCCTCGCACGCCTTCGCAAAAACCGCGGGGCTCGATGAGCGCATTCTGCGCATCGGGGCCGAAATCAGCAAAGCCACCCGCGGCAAGCTCCATGCCGTGCACGCCTTCGTGCCCTCGCTGAGTGACATCCCCGCAGCTATGCTGACCCAGCCCAATGCGTCCTCCCGCATTGTCACCGGCGCAGCCACTGCTGCCGACGCCCGCTTCAAAAAGACCCTGCGCACCGCGCAGCTCGGCTCGTTGCCGCCGGGTCGTCGCCATCTGGTGGAAGCGCCGCCGACCAATGCCATTCCACAGGTCGCGAGACAGAACCACGTCGATATCGTGGTGATGGGCCTCGTGCGCAGCGGTCTGAAGGGGTTCTTCATCGGCAACACGGCGGAGCAAATCCTGGATGAGTTGGCCTGCGACCTGCTGATCGTAAAGCCGCGGGGGTTCAAGTCGCGGGTGCCGGCCCGAGTCCGCGGCCCGCAGCTGGTTTCGCTCGGCCCAGCATTCGGCGTGGTATAGCCGCCGGGTATGTAATTGCGCAGCACCTGGATTCATGATGCTATAGGGCCCTCCTCACAGGGCAGAAGACACGAATAGATGCTGCCTTCCGATCTGGTCCGGAGCGTGATGGACTCCGCCCCCGATGCCATGGTGGTCATCGACAGCTCCGGCAAGATCCTGTTCGCCAACCGGCAGGTTTCCGTGCTGTTCGGTTACAGCAACCCGCAAGTCATAGGCCAGCTGGTGGAGACGCTACTGCCCGAACGCTTCCGCGACCGCCATGTCGCCCATCGCGGCAATTACACACGGGCCGTGCGTGTGCGGCCGATGGGCAACGGGCTGGATCTGTTCGCCCTGCGCAGGGACGGTTCGGAATTCCCCGTCGAGATCAGCCTCAGCCCCATTGAAGTGGACGACGGCGTCATCGTCGCTGCCGCCATACGCGACGTCACCGAGCGCAGGCGTGTCGAGGAGGAACTGCGCGAGGCCCGGGCGGCCGCGGACCGCGCCAACGTCGGCAAGAGCCGCTTCCTCTCCACCGCGAGCCACGACCTGCGGCAGCCGCTGCAGGCACTCGCCCTGCTGAATGGCACCCTGCAGCGCCTCGTCGAGCATCCCGAGGCGCGCGAAGTGCTCCAGCAGCAGGAGAGAGCTGTTGCCGGCATGTCGCGCCTGCTCAATGCGCTGCTGGATGTCAGCAAGCTGGAATCCGGCACAGTGCGCCCCGACATCTCCGATTTCGGCGTGGCGCAGCTGCTGGAGGAGCTGCACCGCGAGTTCGCCGGGCTGGCGGCAGACAAGGGGCTGGAGCTGATGGTGGAAACTACTGCCGCACACGCCCGCTCCGACGCGGCGCTGATAAGGCAGGCGCTGAAGAACCTGGTTTCCAATGCCATCAAGTACACCAGCCACGGCTGGGTGCGTCTGCGCGCCAGAGTCCACGGGACGCACGTTCGCATCGAGGTATCTGATAGCGGGCGCGGCATCCCAGCCGATCACCTGCCTTTCATCTTCGACGAGTTCTACCAGGTGGGCGTGGCGCCGAATACTTCCCGCGATGGTTACGGCCTGGGTCTGAGCATCGTGAATCGCGTAGTGCAGCTGCTGGAACTGCGGATCGATGTGCGCTCCCGGCCAGGAGAAGGATCCACCTTCACGCTGGAGATTCCGGCGAACCCGCAGTGCGTGCAGGAAGACCCTGCGGTGCCGGGTGCGGAGCCCTCCCTCCCTCGGCGCCGCAGCCATGGACACCACGTGCTGCTGGTCGAGGATGACCCTGGCGTGCGCAACGCCACCCGCATGTTCCTGAACGGGGAAGGCTATCGCGTGACCACGGCAGCGACGCTGCCGGAAGCACTGCAGCAACTCGACGAAAACGGCGATATACGGATCCTGGTGACGGATTACCACCTCGAGGGCAGCGCCACTGGCACCGAGGTCATCGCGGCGGCGCGCAGCAAGCTGGGGGACGATTTCCGCGCCATCCTGGTTACGGGCGACACTTCGCCGGCCATCGCGAACCTGCAGCGCGATGCCCACCTGCGCGTGACCAGCAAGCCCATCAATGCCGGGGAGCTGCTCGGCATGATCCAGGCCTTGCTGGTCACCTGAGGCAAAGAACTGCCGCTCGCCAGCGGGGACTGCGGAAACTCCCTAGTGGGAGGCGGGCCCCGAAAAGGGATACTTCACAGCCATGCCATCCAGCCAACTGCTTGCCGTCATGGATGCCGCCGTCGACGCGGTGGTCCTCATCGACGACGCCGGCCGCATCCACGCGATCAACCGCGCGGGCGAACAGCTGTTCGGCTGGGGCAAGGGCGAGCTGCTGGGACGCAACGTCAGCGAACTGATACCCGAGCCCGACCGCAGCGCGGATGCTGGCTACCTCGGCCGCCATCTGCGGACCGGCGAATCCCATGTCATCGGCAAGGGACGCGAACTGCATGCGAGGCGGCGCGACGGCAGCATGTTCCCAGCGCATCTGTCGGTGGGGCGCGTAGCGGGCGCCGACCAGCCGCAATTCATCGGTTTCATCCGCGACACCACCGCGCAGCACGAGCAGATCGCGATGGTGACGGAAGAAGTGCGCCGCTCGGGCGACCGCCTGATGCATGTGTCCCGCATGGCCACGATGGGCGAGATGGCCGCGGGCATCGCCCATGAACTGAACCAGCCACTGACCGCAATCGCCACTTACGCGCATGCCAGCAGCCGCTTCCTGGATCTGCCTGAACCCGATCTCGGGGAGGTGCGCGAGGCCGTACGGCAGATCGCCTCGGAAGCCATGCGTGCCGGCACCATCATCAGGAAGCTGCGCCAGCTGGTACGTGGCGGCGAGGAGGCGCGCGAAAATGCCAGCGTCAACGATCTGATCGACGAGCTGCGCGTGCTCACCGTCGCCGACGCGCGCGTCCATGACGCGCGCATCCGCTTCGAGCTGGCCGCCGACGTGCCGGAGGCTTGCGTTCACCGCACCCAGATCACCCAGGCGTTGCTGAACCTGATCCGCAATGCCCTCGAAGCGATGAGCGGCCTCATTCCGGAGGAGCGCGAGATCGTGGTGCGCAGCCGACGCACCGCGACGGGAGATTGCGAAGTCCTCGTCAGCGATAATGGGCCCGGCGTGGCGCCAGAGATGCTCGACCGGATGTTCGAGCCGTTCCGTACCACCAAGACCCAAGGCACGGGCCTCGGACTGCCGATGAGCCGCACCATTGCCGAAGCGCACGGTGGCAGCATCCGTTACGAGCCGGCCCAGCCACGTGGCGCCTGCTTCATCCTCACCCTGCCCGCCACCGAGACCGTTACGTGAAGGAAAAGGCGCCCATCGTCTACATCGTCGACGACGACGATGGCGTTCGTTCCTCCATCCGCCTGTTGCTGAAGTCGATCGGCCTGGCCGCCACCACCTTGCCCTCCGCGCAGGAATTCCTTGCTGTCTTCGACCCTGCGCAACCCGGTTGCCTGGTGCTCGACATCCGCATGCCCGGGATGAGCGGCATGGAGCTGCAACAGCAACTGAACCTCAGGAGCGCGAGCATCCCGGTGATCTTCATTACCGGGCATGGTGACGTCCCCATGGCTGTCGAAGCCATGAAGCACGGCGCCTTCGATTTCCTGCAGAAGCCCTTCCGCGACCAGGAGCTCATCGATCGCGTACAGAAGGCACTCGCCCGCGACCGCGAGACCCGCGGGGCGTTGCGGAAGCACGAGCAGATCCGCAGCAAGCTCCAGTCGCTCACGCCGCGGGAGCGCGAAGTGCTTGACCTGATGGTGGACGGCCAGCCCAACAAGGTCATGGCCGGGGAGCTCGGCCTGTCACAGCGCACCGTGGAGATTCACCGCGCGCATGTGATGGAGAAGATGGGCGCGCAATCCGTGGCGCAGCTGGTGCAAATGGTCATCGAAGCGCACGGGAATTGACGGGCTGGCGGGGAGATCGCCCGTCCTGATGGACCTCCACGTGGAATGGCCCTGCGTCAACGCGACCCGCTGCCGTAAAACCATCAAGGCGGAAGCGGCCGGGCGGCAGCATCAGTGGCCGTCTCTCCCCAGCGAACAACAGCACCCGATCTGTTGGAACTTCACCCAGAGAGGCCGCGGCTGGCCTCGCCTCGGCAATGACCGGTTCACCACCCCCCAGCAAACCTTCCGGTACCGGCACAGGCTTGTCACCAATGAGAATGCGCCAGATGGGCCGACCGTCTTGGAAGGTCAGCCTCGGGTGACCCACGAGGAGGTCTACGCCGCCTTGGCCAAGGAGTTGCCCGCCAGCGCCGCGGCGCTGGGTGGCCACCACTGTGGCAGATCCTCCCGCAGTGCAGATTGACTGACTGATCGTCAAAGGATCCCGGCCTGTAGCCGCTTTCAGGCGCTCGGCCATCCAGGTCACGCCTTCCGGCCGGGTGCCAGCAGAAAGCTCATAGACATGTGATCCGCCCACGTGGATGACGACCTTCGCGTCGGGCTGTTCCGAGAACACCTTCGCCATCAGGTTCTCTGCCTGAAAACGCTCGCGTCGGTTCTGACCATTCTCTCCCCCAACTACGCTGGATGGCTGATCTTGCTGCGCCGTCATTTCATAGGCGACAAGACGGTATCCCAGCGCCTTGGCGCGCCGAACCGTCCTCGCGAAGATCGGCTCGTTCGAGTACCAGCCGTCTGTGGCCAGGACACCGGGGTGATCGAGGGAGTCCGCGCCGAACGTCTCCGCCGCATAGATGTTGAAGCCCTGCTTGCTCAAAGCCTCAAGCAGGTCGCCAACAAATTGACGGTGCTGCGGCGCGTGGTGGGCTTCGTTGATGATGACGATGTTGGTCGCCGAGGCCTGCCGCACGATGTGCGACAACGGCTCCTTGCCCAGCGCGATACATTCACTGCCGGCGCCCGCATTGAACGTGAGGTCTTCACGACCAGCCATCGACTCTGGCTGGCCAACCATCCCGCCAGTAGCGGTGGTCTTGCCTTCAGAAAGATTGCTCAGTATCCAGCTCCGGACCTGCGCCTGCCGCTGGATCGACCGGCCGGCGGTTGCATCCATGGCTTCCATTGAAGAAGTCCCGGCGCAGACCAGCGCAACCATCAACGCGAGCGCGCCAGTTGCTCGTCTCCACTCGGGACGCTGCAGTCGCCCTTCACAGGTGCCATCCATGGCCACCATTCCACCCTAGCTGACGCAGATCACCGGCGGCGCCTCCCGCTCAGGCGCCGGCTGGTTGCACCGATGACTTCGGCGCTATCACCATCCTGTCTTCGCTTTCGACCACCTCAAAGCCCGCCTCGTATACAGCCCGTTTGAAGGCTTGCCTGAACTGCGCCCGCGTCATTGCCGAATCGCTGCGCAAGGTGACAGCGCCCTTCATCCCCGCAAGGACCACCACAGGCTTGTCCAGGAATTGACTTGACGCGATGACGAACTGCTCAAGCTCCACCCGATCGAACCGAGGGAGCACGCGGTCCGGCCGGTTCCCGTCGGGCTGCGCCGCGGAGGCGGCGCTTAGCAGCGCCGCAAGCACAGGCAGGCAGAGATAGCGTGGCTTCATGCGCATGATCGACCTCCACTGTCACTACCTGGGATTCTAGACCCCGTTTCCGTGGATTCGGAAGCCTCTGGCTGCATGGTCAGGTGGCCATGGCCGACACCGCCCCCAGCTCCTCGATATCCAGATCCCGCTCCAGCTCCTGCAATGTGCGCTCGTCGATCTCGCCTGCCCGGTGCAGGCGCAGCAACTCCGCGCGCCCCGCTGCCACGGCCTTGAGCACCAGCTGGTAATGCGCATGCAGCAGCGGCTGGTACTGCGCCTCGTCCCCCGCGTAATTCTCGGAGGCATGGGCGCGGCGCCGGTACCGCTCGAGCAGCATCGGATGATTGAGCTTGCCCTCACCATCGTAGGCCTCCACCTCGACCACCTGCAGCTGCGCGCGTGCCATGGAGGCCTCCGCCTGCGACATGCTCAGGCGCGGCTGGTTGACCGCCGCCTCCTTCGGCCGCGTCCAGCGGATGACCAGGCCCAGCGTCATGCCCTGCAGCACCACCGTGACGAGGATGACCGCGAAGGCGGTGACCAGCATGAAATCCCTGCCGGGCAGGCTGGCCGGGACGCTCAGCGCCACAGCCAGCGTCACCACGCCGCGCATGCCCGCCCAGCTGAGCACCGTGGCACCACGCGGCCCGACGGGCTTGAATTTCTCTATGCCAAGCTTGCGCTGCAGCGCTATGACGCCATCGCTGCCGAACACCCAGGCGAAGCGCGCCAGCGTAAGCGCCAGCACGATCAGGCCGATCGGTGCCGCCATTTCCTGGATCACCACATGCATGCCGCCC
>JBEVNO010000140.1:0-10216 GCA_040508085.1 Steroidobacteraceae bacterium | reverse complement strand
GATGGCGGCGACCCCCGCGAGCGCCGCCTTGACCAGGCGGCACTTGGTTTCGTAACCGCACAGCGCCGCGGCATCGCCGCCGCGGCGCGAGCCGATGAGGTGCGACTGGGTGTAGGCCCAGGCGAGGAAGCCGATCTCGTTGATCGGCGTGTACACCGATGGCTCGCCGGCAATGCGGCGGATCTCGCGCGCTGCGAGCCCGGCGAACTCCGCGAAGCGCGCAGTGAAATCCGCGTCGGTGAGGTTGAGGTCATCCGGGATGCCGTAGTGCATGAGTGTCCAGAGCACCTGCGCACCACTGCGCTGCGCCGTGAGCGCCGTGCGGCGCAGCCGCGCGAAGTCATAGCGCTGGCCCGGCGCTGGCTGCAGCGATGCGATGCGCCAGCCCACACTCTCCCGCACGCCGCCGAACCCCATGGCCGCCAGCCGGGCATAGTCGCCCTCCAGCAGCTCCACATGGCCGCTGAGTGCGTTCATGTCGAGCGCTGCGCCATGGCAGTTGATGTGGTCCGCGCCCTCGAAGCCACCCATCCAGAAACTGCGCAGCGGCTGGCGGGCGGCGTTCGCCGGCATCAGGAGTTCGCCGCGGCGATCGGCGGTGCGGCCATCCCCATCACCTCGTCCGCGGCGCGCCGCCCTGCCAAGAAGGCGTGGTCGGAATTGTAGTATTCCCATTCGCTGTAGCGGCCGCGCAGCACGATGCCGGAGCCCTGCAGCCATGCGCGGATGCGCGCCACGTGGCTGGCGCGATCATGGTCATACACCACGTAGGCCACCGGCATGTCCACTTCATTGGCAGTGAGCAGCTCGTCGTCCTCGCGCAGGAAGCCCACCCGCTTGCAGTCCGCGAACACCCGGTCTATCAGCGCCTGGCCCTGCAATGGCAGCGGCTTGCCGGGGCCATAGCTGATCTCGCAGGTGACACCGAAGCCGCCCGGCGGATTGCAATGCGGGCTGGCGTTCCCCTGCACGAAGATGCGGTGAAAGATCGTGTCTTCGGGGTAATAGATCCAGTGCTTGTCGGAGACATTCTCGCGCGCTATGCCAAGGTTCACGCAGCGCACGGATACATGGCGCAGCGCACGCGCCGATGCCTGCACCTCGGCGGGCGCCTCCGTGCCGCAAGCCGCGATGAGTTGCGGCAGGCCCATGGTGCTGATCAGGTTCTGGTAGCCCACGACGCGCCCGTCCGACAACGTGATGGTGCGCGCACTGGGCGAGACCGCCAGCACCGAGGTGCCCAGCGCCAGATCGCATTTCAGCAGCGGCAGGAAAGCATCCATCAGCGCCTGGAAGCCGCCCTGCAGCGGATACCCGAAGCGCGCATTCGGCCCCATGGGCGGGGGCGTGGGCTCCAGCGCGCCCGTGATCATCTGTTCGATATCGGGCAGCGGCACCCGGCCCCCAAGCCAGGAGGTCTCCATGTCGCGCAGCGGCGTGGCCCACAGCTTCTCGTTGTACGGCACGGCGAAATGCCGGGCGATGCCGGTGCCCCACACCTGGTAGATGAATTCCTCGAAGTTGCGCGGCGGGCCGTCGCGCAGTGGCGCGGGGCCGCCCTTCATCGAACCGAAGCGGGCCTCCAGCGCGCCCACCAGGCACTCGGTGAGTACCTGCGACGGCAGACCATACAACGCGCCCTGGAAGGGATACCTGGTGTAGGTGGATTTGCTGTAGATCCACGCCTCACGGTTCTGCCAGTGCACGTTGTCGCCGAGCAGGGTCTCGTACAACCCATGCACATACGGATCATTGGAGAACATGATGTGGCCGGCGTAGTCGAAGGTGAAGCCGTTGTCCTCGATGGAGCGGCACCAGCCACCGACGCGCGGCTCGCGTTCCAGCAGCAGCGTGGTGCTGCCGGCGCCGGCAAGGCCAAGGTGGTACGCGGCGGACAGACCCGTGGGCCCGGCGCCGATGACCACCGTTGAATACTGTACCCGCGCATCATTGGCCGCCGCCGGCTGAACCCGCGCGGCGTGCATCGCCGGCGCTGCAGGCTGTGGCGGCTCCGCCGGCAGCGGCGCCAGTGCCTGCATGGCGCGCACCACGCGCGCGGCGGAATCGTCCCAGGAGAACTGCGCCACGCTTGCGGCCATGGCGCGCTGGCGCGCTGCGCGTGCATCCGCCCCCTCTGCCAGCACGCGCTCGCAGGCGTGCACGAAGTCGGTGCTGTTGCCGACGACGGTCACGGCGTTGCCGAACAGATCCACCACGTCGCGGATGGCCGTCGAGACCACCGGCTGCTGCGCGGCCATGTATTCCAGCGTCTTGGTCGGACTGATGAAGCGCGTGGCTTCGTTGAGCGCGAACGGCAGCAGGCACAGGTCCCAGCCTGCAACCAGCTGGGGCAGCAGCTCGTAGGGCTGCTGGCCCAGCCACAGGATATTGGCCCGCTGCGGCAGCCCCGCCGGATCGATCTTGACCACGGGGCCCACCATCACCAGCTGCCATTCGGCATGCGCATCGGCCAGGCGGGCCACCAGCTCCAGATCCAGCCGCTCGTCGATCACGCCGAAGAAGCCCAGGCGCGGCCGCGGCAGATGATCCTGCAGGTCCTGCGCGCGGGCCACACCTTGCGCGTCCGTGGCAGCGCGCACCGGGTTGTAGTGGGCGGCGTCCACGGCGCTGGGCAGACACAGCACGTTGTCGTTCAGTTCGCGTTTGGCCTCGAACAGGCTGGGCCCGCCAGTCAGCACCAGCTGTGCGCTGCGCAACAGCGCGGCTTCGCGCTGGCGCGACTGGCGCGGTGCGTCCTTGAACATCGACAGCTCATCCATGCAGTCGTAGACCAGCGCTCGCGGCTTCAGGTCACTCAGCAGCGGCAGCGCCATCGGCGTGTACAGCCACGCGAAGTAATCGGTTATCTGCTGTGCGCGCAGATAGCGGTCCACCAGATCGCGGATCAGGCCGACATGATCGTCGTGGAAGCCACCGACATGGCTGCGGGTGGTGGGGCGCAGGATGGTCACGCCCGGTGCGGGGCGGCTGACCTGCAGCGTGTTGCCGTCGCTGCCGCACACAGGCTCTTCGACAAACAGCACTGGAAAGGTGGAGGCGATGCGGGACAGCAGATGCTGCGGCCGCTGATAAACAAAGTCCCAGCGGAGATGGGAAAACACCAGCAGGTGCGTCATTGGTCTCTCGAGTGTCAGAAGGCGGAAGGGCGGCTGCCGCAACTGCCAGCGCGAGAGATGGCGGGCTCAGAGGGGCGTTGATTCGGGTGAGGTTGTCACTCGAAACATCAGGCTAGCGGTAAGCGCGGCGCGCGTATATCGAGCGTCAGATCGGAGATATTGTCGGAGGAAGACCACAACCTAGGTTAAGACCTCAATTGAGGTAGGAACCTGACTACGTGCGGTACCGCACACCGGTCGTATCGCCGGCCGGACATAAGGCGGAATCTCCGCGCACGCTTCGCGCTTGTGAAGCCTCCATCAATCCGTTCCCAAGAATACTGTCGCTTTTGCTAGCGCACGAGGAATCGTTATGAATTCGTCCCAGGTCCAGGAACTGCTGCTGCAGTCGCTAGAAGCCGAGATCGGCGGAGTACAGATCTATGAAACCGCGGTGGAATGTGCGGTCCATCCGGAGCTGGCCAAGGAATGGCAGAAATATCTCGCCGAGACCAAGCACCACGTGAAAGTGCTGGAGACGCTTTGCGATGAGCTGGGCTTTGACGCCCAGACCGAAACCCCCGGCCGCAAGGTGGTGCGCCACATCGGCCAGTCGCTGGTGCGTGCCATGGAGATGGCGCAGGAAGCGGGCGACCCGGTTGCCGCGCAGCTGGTTGCCTGCGAGTGCGTGGTGCTGGCGGAAACCAAGGATCACACCGACTGGGAACTGATCGGTCAGTGCGCCAAGCACGGCAGCGGCGATGACGCCGAGGCGATGCTCGAGGCCTATGAAGAGATCGAAGATGAGGAAGATTCCCATCTGTATCACAGCCGCGGCTGGTGCCGGGAGCTGTGGATCGAGTCGCTGGGCCTGGATGCGGTGCTGCCGCCTCCCGAGGAACAGCTGAAGGTGAAGACCGCCATCGGCGCTGCCAAGGCCCAGGCCAGTGCGCGCGCGCCGCGCACCGTCGGCGACACCGAACCGTTCACCGCCCGCTAACACCAACTCAAAAAAGACAAACTCATGGCTACCAAGAAATCCTCGAAATCGTCCAAGTCCTCCAAACCCTCCAAGGCCGCGGAGTCACCGCCAGCGGGCGGCGAATCCGCGATCCTGACCAGCTCGCACAGCACCGTTGCCGGCCCCGCCGTTGACGATGCCCCGGAGCGCAGCGGCGACCCGCTGCTGGCCAAGCAGCGCGCCACCCAGGCGCTGGCTGCCGGCATGCCGGCCAACATCAACAAGCGCGCCGAATACGGCGAGGCCGCCACCGTCCCGCCGCAGGGCCAGACCCAGGAAGGTGACCCGGTTGCTGGCGCCAGCACCCTGACCGAAGACGTGCCGTCCGAGAAGGTGGGCGCGGGCACGCCGGTGGCGGGCGTGAACCAGACGATCGCGCCGCTGGATCGCGTGCGGGTGGATTCCACCGGGCGGCGTCTGACGACCAACCTGGGCGTGCCGGTGGCCGACAACCAGAACTCGCTGAAGGCGGGGCTGCGCGGCCCGGCGTTGCTGGAGGATTTCATCCTCCGCGAGAAGATCACGCATTTCGACCATGAGCGCATTCCCGAGCGCATCGTGCACGCGCGTGGCTCAGGCGCGCACGGCTTCTTCGAGGCTTATGAATCGCTGTCGGATGTAACGGCCGCCTCCATCTTCGCGGAGAAGGGCAAGCAGACGCCGGTGTTCGTGCGCTTCTCGACCGTGGCCGGCGAGCGCGGCTCTGCGGATACCGCGCGCGACGTGCGCGGTTTCGCGGTGAAGTTCTACACCGATGAAGGCAACTGGGATCTGGTGGGCAACAACATTCCGGTGTTCTTCATCCAGGATGCGATGAAATTCCCGGACCTGATCCACGCCGCCAAGCCCGAACCGCACCATGCCATGCCGCAGGCCGCCACGGCGCATGACACGTTCTGGGATTTCGCCTCGCTGATGCCCGAATCCGCACACATGCTGATGTGGATCATGTCGGACCGCGCCCTGCCGCGCAGCTACCGCATGATGCAGGGCTTCGGCGTGCACACCTTCCGCTTCGTCAATGCGCATGGTGAATCCACGTTCGTGAAGTTCCACTGGCGCCCGCTGGCCGGCACTTATTCGCTCGACTGGGATGAGGCGGTGAAGATCTCCGGCGCGGACCCCGATTTCCACCGCCGCGACCTGTGGGAGGCCATCGAGGCCGGCGAGTTCCCGGACTGGGCGCTGGGCGTGCAGCTGTTCTCGGAAGAGGACGCCGACAAATTCAGCTTCGACGTGCTCGATGCCACCAAGCTGATTCCGGAAGAGCTGGTGCCGGTGAAGCCCATCGGCCGCATGGTGCTGAACCGCAACCCCGACAATTTCTTCGCCGAGACCGAGCAGGTGGCCTTCTGCACTGCGCATATCGTGCCGGGTCTGGACTTCACCAACGACCCGCTGCTGGCGGGCCGCATCCATTCCTATGTGGATACGCAGATCAGCCGCCTGGGTGGTCCCAACTTCCACGAGATCCCGATCAACGCGTCGGTGGCCCAGGTGCACAACAACCAGCGCGATGGCATGCACCGCCAGGCGATCAATCGTGGCCGCGTGAGCTATGAGCCGAACTCCCTGGGTGGCGGTTGCCCGTTCCAGGCCGGTGCGGCCGGCTTCCGCAGCTTCCCGCAGCCGATCGCTGACGACAAGGTGCGCGGCAAGCCGGAGAAGTTCGCCGAGCACTACCTGCAGGCGCGGCTGTTCTACAACAGCCAGACCCCGGTGGAGCAGGCGCACATCCTGCGTGCCTTCCGCTTCGAGCTGACGCGCGTGCAGACGCCGGCAGTGCGTGAGCGCGTGGTGGCGCTGCTGGCCAACGTGGATGCGGGCCTGGCCGAGGCGCTGGCCAAGGACCTGGGCATGATGGAAGTGCCGGCCCCGCTGCCCACCATCGCCGTGGAGCCGGAGCCGGAGGTGACGCAGTCGGCGGCCCTGTCGCTGTTCGCGCATCCGGGCGAGTTCGGCATCCGGACCCGCCGCGTGGCGATCATGGTTGCCGATGGTGTGGATGCGCAGTCCGTGGCCAATATCCACAGCAACCTGGTGGCGTTGGGCGCGGTGCCGCGCTATGTGGGCGTGCGGCTCGGCAATGTGCTGGGTGCGGATGGCGGGGAGATTCCCGTCGAAGTAACGATGGAGGCCATGCCTTCGGTGCTGTTCGATGCGCTGGTGGTGCCGGATGGCCATGCGGCCACCGAGACGCTGGGCAATGTCGGCAATGCGCTGGAATACATCAAGGACCAGTACCGTCACTGCAAGCCCATCCTGGTGCTGGGCAGCGGCGCGGATCTGGTGGAGAACGCCGGCGTGCCGTCGAAGCTGCCTACTGGCGAGGATGATCCGGGCCTGATCATCGACCGCGAGCTGGACGCGCCTGCCGAGGCGTTGCAGCAGTTCGTGGCTGCGCTGGAAGGCCACCGGGCCTTTGAACGCGCGATGGATCCGCCGGGCGTGTAACCGGCTGGAAGCGAGGGCCCGGGCGGCGTGAGCTGCCCGGGCCTTTTTTTTTGCCCCGGCCTACTTGGTTGTGGTTCGGCCCGCGCCCACCAGCAGCACGCATCCCAGCAGCGCCGAGACCGCCGAGGCAGCGAACACCGCGGCCTTGGCGGCGGCGAAATCCTGCGCATCCGGGAACGAGCGGCCCGCGATGAACAGCGACATCGTGAAGCCGATGCCGGCCAGCGCGCCGGCGCCCAGCACCTGCTGCAGCGTGAATTCGCGCGGCTTCTCCGCCAGGCCCGTGCGGATCACCAGGAACGAGGCCAGCACGAAACCCAGTGGCTTGCCGATGATCAGCCCCACCGCGATGGCCACCGCCAGCAGGCCGCGCCCGTCAAACAGGCTGCCGCTGATGACGAGACCCGCGTTCGCCAGCGCAAACAGCGGCAGCACCACATAGCTCGACCAGGGCAGCACGATGCGCAGCAGCCGGTCGGCGGGGGATTCGATGCGGTCATGGATGGCGTCGATGGCATCGATGGCGCGCTGCGAGGGGCCGTGCCCCAGCACGCTGCCATGGCGCTGGGTCTCGCCGGCGATGGCGGCCTCGGCCTGCGCCAGCAGGGCATTCAGGTTGGGCGGCGGGCGCGTGGGAATGAACAGCGCCAGCAGCACGCCGGCCAGCGTGGCGTGCACTCCACCCTGGTGCAGGGCAATCCACAGCATCGCGCCGAGTACGGCATAGGGCCAGGCGCGGTAGATGCCGGAGCGGTTCAGCAGGATGAGCAGCAGCACCACCAGCGCCGCCACCGCCAGCGCTGCGATATTCAGCCCGGTGGAATAGAACACCGCCACCACGCCGATGGTGCCGATGTCATCGACGATGGAAGCGGCGGTGAGGAACACGCGCAGTGCAACGGGCACGCGTGCGCCCAGCATCACCACCAGCGCCACGGCAAAGGCGGTGTCGGTGGGCATGGGCACGCCCGCACCCTTGGTCCACGGGCCCGCCGGGGCGATGGCCAGATACAGCAGCGCGGGGACGAGCAGCCCACCCAGCGCCGCCGCGATGGGCAGCGCCGCGAGCTTCGGCCTGGCAAGGCGCCCGACGGTGAACTCGCGCTTCACTTCCAGCCCCACTGTCAGGAAGAAGAAGGTGAGCAGGCCGTCGTTGATCCACTCGAGCAGCGGCAGCGACAGACCGTAGCCAGCGAAGTCCACCGCGAAGCGCAGATGCCAGAAATGCTCGAAGCCCGGCCCCCAGACACTGTTGCTGACCAGCAATGCCAGCAGCGTGACCAGCCCCAGCAGCAGTGCCGAGGATGGCGCCCAGTTGCCGAAGCCGATGGCGGCGGAGTGCACGCGGTGGCCGAGCGTGCCCAGCAGCGCTTCGGTGAGCGAGAAGGAATCCCAGGCGCCGTCATAGCGGCGGCCATTGATGAAGAAGGTGGGCGTGAAGGTGACGCCGCTGGCATGCGCGCTGTGCACGTCACGATCGACACGCGCGGCGGCCGCGCGGCGGCGCGCCTCCTCTTCCTCCGAATCCAGCGTAGCGAGCCGCAGCTCCTTCTCGACGGCGCGCAGATCCTCCTCGGTGAGGTTGGCCGAACGGCTCATCAGCAGTTCATGGACCTTCCAGAACTCCTCGTCGTCGCGGGCGCACTCGGCCAGTTCCGCGGCGCGCCGCGCCAGCTCGTTGTGCTCCAGCGGGCGCTGGCGGAACACATAGCGCAGGCGTTCGGTGAAGCGGTCGCGCAGCTGCGCGATCTCGGCGTTGGCGGTGCGGCAGCGCGGGCAGGCATAGCTGCCGTATTCGACCAGTGTCAGGTGGGCATCGGGCGCGCCCAGGCCGTGGTCCACGGCGGCGTCCACCGGGCGATCCAGGTTGCGGACGGATTCAGGCGGCGACATGCGGCCGGGTCAGGCTCCGTCCGCCTGAAAGCCGATGCGCTGGTGCGTGCCGTCGCAGAAGGGCTTGTTGGAGCTGCCGCCGCAACGGCACAGCCGCGTGGCCGTGACGCGGGTGACCATGCGGCCGGTGCCGGAGATCATCTCGAGATTGCCGGTGAACTGCAGCGGGCCGTTGCGTTCGGGGTCGATGCGCAGGGGCCCGTCGCGCACCGGCAGCATGGCGGTGTTGTCGGTGGTCTTCGGCTCGCCGCTGGCGGTGAACTCCACGTTGTGGTGCGAGCCATCGCAATAGGGCTTGTGCGAGGAAGCGCCGCAGCGGCACAGCGTCAGGCGCTTGCCGGCGGGCTGGCCGGCCAGCGTGATGTCGCCGCGCACGGCCAGCGGGCCCGCTTCGCGCACCGACACCAGGTTCACCGGCGGCGAAGCTTCATCCGGCTGGCCGTCGAGGCGGCGGTAGGCGATCGCGCCCGATGGGCAGGCGTGCGCGATATCCACCAGGCGCTCCACCGGCATGGTGTCCGGATGGATCCACGGGCCCTGCACATTGGCGAGGAACACCGTGGGCGCGCCGGTGACGCAGAAGCGCGAGTGGATGCAGCGCACGCCCTGGTAATGGATCTCGATGTCCTTGCCCGGGACGATCTCCATCGCGGGTGGCTGCGGGGCGGGCGCCGCGGCAGCCGCCGCCGCGGTCTCGGCGGTGGCGGGCGTGGCGCCGGAGCCGTTGGCCGCCGCCGATGACGCAGCTTCCACCGGCCCACCGGCAAAGGTCTTCGCCAGCGAAGCAAACTGCGCCGCCGCCTGCGCATGCCGCGGGCTGAGCTGCGCCATGTCGGCCGCACCCTGCGCGAACTCGCGCAGCCGCTCGCTGATCAGGCGGTCCGCGCCGGCTCCCGGCGGCAGCGCGGAAGAATCCCGCAGCGTGGTGAACGACACCCCCGCATTGCAGCCGGGGTTCGAAGGCCCGGCCGGCAGCCGCGACGCCGCCTCACCCAGCGGCGACATGCCCCGCATCAGGCCGATGGCCAGCCGCAGCATCGAGGCCTTGCGCGTGTCGGTATCCGGCACCGCGAAGGCATAGGCCAGCGCACGCAGCATCAACCCATAGGCGGCATTGGCCAGATCCACCGTCGCCACCGCCTGCGCATCCTCCAGCCACACGCGCCCCGCCGGTTCGGGCGGCACGCGCAACACCGGATTGGTGGCGGCGGGATGCGCCGGCACGAACCCAGGGTCTGCCTGCTCCAGCGCATCCAGCCCCTTGCGCACGCTGATGAAGCGGCAGAAATGCGAATCCGTGCTCTCGTCCGAGGCGCCCTCGCCTTCGGCGACGATGTGATCGAAGGCCTGCAGCGCCGTCTTCGCGCAGATCACGCGGCGCGCATGCATGAGGCCGTAGTCGCTGCCGGAGATCTGCAGGGCCGGGTCACCGCAGAAGGCCGCGGCCTCGCCCTGCTCGGCCACGAACTGGCTGATCTTGTTCTTCAGCGATTCATAGAACACGCCGACGGTGGCGTAATCCTCGCCCATGGGCGTGTGCCAGGCGGTGCCGATGCCGCGCGTGAAATCCCGCGGCGGCGTGTAGCCCCCGCCATCCGGCTCGGACGAGCACGACGGCCGCTCCAGGTAGATGAAGTGCTGCAGGGTATCGCGCGAGAACGGCGCCAGCCGCACCACCATGCTGGCCGGCAGCGCGCCGAAGGGCAGCGGGAAGTTGGCGCGGCCGATGCGC
>JBEVNO010000129.1:0-4602 GCA_040508085.1 Steroidobacteraceae bacterium | reverse complement strand
CACGCCGACGTCGAAACCACCGTCAAGGTGGTTGTGGAAGCCGAAAAGGCCTGATCCCTGCCGAAAGGCGGGTGTCACTGAAACGGGTGCCCGCGAGGGCGCCCGTTTTTGTTTTCGGCGGCCGCACCGAACGTCGGCCTGGCGTGGCTGCACACCGGCGGGGAACGCTGCGCCTGCCGGGTGGCGCGGCCCCTGCAGCCCGTGGAACACCCGCGCCGTTATACTCAGGCTGTCGCGTCGCCCTCAGGGCCATTGAAACCCTGCAACATCAATGGCTTGAGGGATAAATCCGCTCCGTAATCCACCATGGCGGGGGCCGTTCCAGGCCTTCGCCCGGAAAACCACCACGCCATGCGTCTGTCCACGATCAAGCTCTCCGGCTTCAAGTCCTTCGTCGATCCGACCACGCTGCACCTGCCGACCAACATGACCGGCGTGGTGGGGCCCAATGGCTGTGGCAAATCCAACATCATCGACGCCGTGCGCTGGGTCATGGGCGAAAGCTCGGCCAGCCGCCTGCGCGGCGATTCGCTGACCGATGTGATCTTCTCCGGTTCCTCCGCCCGCAAGCCGGTCTCGCAGGCCACGGTCGAGCTGATCTTCGACAACACCGATCACACCATCACCGGCGAATACGCCTCGTTCAACGAGATCTCGGTCAAGCGCACGGTCAGCCGCGATGGCAGCAGCAACTACTACCTCAACGGCACCAAGTGCCGCCGCCGCGACATCACCGATCTGTTCCTGGGCACCGGCCTGGGACCGCGCAGCTACTCCATCATCGAACAGGGCATGATCAGCAAGATCATCGAGGCCCGCCCCGAAGACCTGCGCGTGTACCTGGAAGAAGCCGCCGGCATCTCCAAGTACAAGGAACGCCGCAAGGAAACCGAAACCCGCATCCGCCACACCCGCGAGAATCTGGACCGCCTCAACGACCTGCGCGAGGAGATCGGCAAGCAGCTTGAGCACCTCAAGCGCCAGGCGCGCCAGGCCGAGCAGTACCAGGCGCTGCAGGAAGAGCGCAAGGTCAAGGATGCGCAGTGGAAGGCGCTGGAGTATCGCGGCCTGGATGCCCGTCTGGGCGGGCTGCGCGAGGCGCTGTCCAAGGAAGAGACCCGGCTGCAGCAGTTCGTCGCCGAACAGCGCGATGCCGAAGCCCGGATCGAAACCAGCCGCGTGCGCCGCGAGGAAGCCGCTGATGCGCTGAGCACCGCGCAGGCCGAGGTCTACCAGGTCGGCAGCACGCTGGCGCGCCTGGAGCAGCAGATCCAGCACCAGCGCGAAATGTCGCAGCGCCTGAACAAGGCGCGCGATGAAGCGCAGCAGGCACTGGCCGACCTGGGCCAGCACATCAGCGGCGACGAAGCCAAGCTGATGGTGCTGCGCGAAGCGGTGGACGACGCCGAACCGCGCCTGGAGCAGCTGCAGGAAGAAAACGAGATCAAGCAGGAAGCGCTGCGCGACGCCGAAGCGCGCCTGACCGATTGGCAGCAGCGCTGGGAGACCCACACCCGCAGCACGTCCGAGGCCTCGCGCGCCGGTGAGGTCGAACGCACCCGCGTGGATTACCTGGATCGCCAGGTGCTGGAAGCCGACCGCCGCCGCGAAGCGCTGAACGCCGAGCGCACCGGGCTGGACCTGGATGCGCTGGCCGAGACGTTCGAGGAGCTGCACCTCCAGCACGAAACACAGAAGGCCGCGCTCGACGGCCTCAACGAACAGCTCGAAGAGCGCAAGCAGGCCGTGGCCGGGCTGCAGGACCGCCAGCGTGGCGGGCAGACCGAACTGGCCGAGATCCGCAAGCAGGCGCAGGCGGCACGCGGCCGGCTGTCATCGCTGGAAACCCTGCAGCAGGCCGCGCTGGGCCAGGAGCAGGGTGCGGCGGTGGCGTGGCTGAAGGCCCGTGGGCTGGATTCCGGCGCGCGCGTCGGCGAGCGCCTGAGCGTGGAAAGCGGTTGGGAAAACGCCGTGGAAAGCGCGCTGGGCCAGTTGATCGAAGGCGTACTGGTGGACGCGCCGGAAGCGCTGGTGGATGCACTGGGCGAGCTCGGCGACGGGCGCATCGCGCTGGTCTCGGCCGCGCAGGAAGCCCTGCAGGTGGCCCCCACATCGCTGGCCGCCAAGGTGCAGGGGCCGACCGCGATCCGTCGGCTGCTGGCGCGGCTGCATGCCGCCGAGGATCTGGCGAGCGCGCAGGCGCTGCAGGCGACCCTGCCCGAAGGCGATTCGGTCATCACCCGTGGCGGCGAGCGCCTGGGCGATGGCTGGGTGCGCGTCTCGCGCTCGGGCGCGGCCAAGCAGGGCGCGCTGCTGCGCGAACGCGAGATTGTCACGCTGCGCGAGCAGATCGATACGCTGCAGGAGCGTGAAGCCACGCTGGAACAGCAGCTGGCCGGTTTCCGCGAGCAGCTGTTGGCCGGTGAACAGCACCGCGAAGACGCGCAGCGCCAGTTGTACCTGGCCCATCGCAGCGTCTCCGAACTCGGTGGCCAGCTGCAGAGCCAGCAAGGCAAGGTGGAAGCCGCACGCACCCGCATCGATCGCATCGAAGGCGAGCTGGTGCAGCTGCTGGAAACGCTCGACACCGGGCGCGAGCAGGTGCGTGAAGCGCGCGCGCGGCTGGACGATGCGGTCACCAGCATGGGCGATCTGGAAGCGGTCCGGGCCGCGCTGGAAGGCGAACGCCGCCAGCTCACCGATGCCCGCGACCAGGCCCGCGACCAGGCCCGCAACGTGCGCGAGAGCGCGCACTCGCTGGCGCTGACGCTGGAATCCCAGCGCGCGCAGATCAATTCGCTGAGCCAGGCGCTGGAGCGCATGAGCACCCAGCGCGGGCAGCTGGATACGCGCCTGGGCGAGCTGCATTCGCAGCTGGACGAAGGCGATTCACCGGTCAAGGCGCTTGAATCCGAGCACCAGAACGCACTCGGCGAACGCGTCCGGGCCGATCGGGTGCTGGGCGAGGCGCGCACGTTGCTGGACGGCATCGATGCCGAGCTGCGCAGCTTCGAGCAGACCCGCCATCAGCGCGACGAACAGGCCCTGGCCCAGCGCGAGCGCATTTCCCAGCGCAAGCTGGACCAGCAGGCGCTGGTGCTCAGTGCCGAGCAGCTCTCGGCCGCGGTGGAAAAGGCCGGTTTCGTGCTGGAAGAGGTCATCAACGCATTGCCCGACGAGGCGCGCGTGACCGAGTGGGAGCAGGCGGTGCATCAGATCGATGGACGCATGCGCCGGCTCGAGCCGGTCAACCTGGCCGCGATCCAGGAATACGGCGAGGCATCGCAGCGTTCGGAATACCTGGATGCGCAGAACACCGATCTGACCACCGCGCTGGAAACGCTGGAAGACGCGATCCGCAAGATCGACCGCGAAACCCGCGGCCGCTTCAAGGACACCTTCGACCGCGTCAATGCAGGCGTGCAGCAGCTGTACCCGCGCCTGTTCGGTGGCGGCCATGCCTATCTGGAACTGACGGGTGAAGACCTGCTCGACACCGGTGTTGCGATCATGGCGCGCCCGCCGGGCAAACGCGTTTCCAGCATCTCGCTGCTGTCCGGTGGCGAGAAGGCGATGACGGCGGTGGCGCTGGTGTTTGCGATCTTCCAGCTCAACCCCGCACCGTTCTGTCTGTTGGACGAGGTCGATGCGCCGCTGGATGAAGCCAACGTCGGTCGCCTGGCCAACATGGTCAAGGAAATGAGTGAAAAGGTGCAGTTCCTGTTCGTCAGCCATAACAAGGCGACGATGGAGGCGGCGCACCAGTTGTCCGGTGTCACCATGCGCGAGCCCGGCGTCAGCCGGCTGGTCAGCGTGGACCTGGAAGAGGCGGCACGATTGGCGGGCGCCGCCTGACGTGCCATGCTTACCTGAACGTATTTAGCCGGAGACCCCCACCGAATGTCCGACATGGCACTGCTCCGCATCGGCATCCTGGCCGCCGGCCTGCTGTTGATCGCTGCGATCTTCCTGTTTGGCCGGCCGAAGAAAAAACTGCAGGGCCGCCGCGTCGAGGGTGCCGAAGGCACCAGCGGCGGGCGGCGCGAGCCCAGCCTGGGCGAGGGCGAATCGCCCGATGGCACCGGTGCCGTGCCCGGCGAGGACGGCGTGACCCAGCCCGAACTCGGCCTGCCTGACGTTGATGCGAATGCGGCCAACGACCTTGGCAAGCGCGCGACCCAGGATTTCGACAAGATCGTCTCCCTCTACGTGGCCGCCCGCGCGGGCGAGAAGCTGCGCGGCGAAGATATCGTCGTGGCCGCCGAAAAGACCGGGCTGGTGTTCGGCCACATGAATGTGTTCCACCGGCTGGTGGAAGGGCACCCCGAGCGCGGGCCGATCTTCTCGATGGCCAGCATCATGAAGCCGGGCAGTTTCGAGATGGCCAGCATCCGCGAGATGGAAACCCCGGCGATCGCCTTCTTCCTGACCCTGCCGGCGCCACTGACCGCGCTGGACGCCTGGGAGAAGATGCTGCCGACCGTGCAGCGCATGGGCGAACTGCTCGACGGCGTGGTGCTCGATGACAGCCGCAACGCCCTGGGCCGCCAGCGCATCGCGCACATCCGCGATGAACTGCGTGCCTATGACCGCCAGCACCAG
>JBEVNO010000118.1:0-4890 GCA_040508085.1 Steroidobacteraceae bacterium | reverse complement strand
AAGTCGTTGCTGGAAATGATGGGTGGGGCGCTGGCCGGCGGGGATCGCATCGAGATCCGCGGGTTCGGCAGTTTTTCGTTGCATTACCGGCCCGCGCGGCTGGGGCGCAATCCCAAGACCGGGGAGTCGGTCGCGTTGCCGGGCAAGCATGTCCCGCATTTCAAACCGGGCAAGGAACTGCGTGAGCGCGTCAGCGCCGTGGTCCCGCTGGAAAGCGATCCTGCCTGAGGTGTCGTCCGCGTCACGCGGATGCATGCATTTAAACCGGGTTGGCTGGTAGAGCGGCGTGTTAGTCCGCTACTCTTGAGGCCTCCCGGAACTGGAGCTGCTGCATGAAGGTCCTACGTCTGCTGATCCTGCTCGCGGTTCTGGTGATCGGGTTGATCATCGGGGCGCTCAATTCGCAGCCGATCGTCATCAGCCTGGGTGTCACCCAGATCAATTCCACCACCGGCCTGGCGATCATCGTCGCGCTGTTGTCCGGTGCGCTCATCGGCGGTGGCCTCGTGCTGGCCAGCATGGTGGTGCCCCTGTATGCAAAGCTGCGCCGCGCGCAGAAGGCCGCGCCGGGCGTGGTCGCAACACCCCCTTCTTCTCCTTTCGACGGACGCTGAGCGCCGATGGAATTTGTCTCCGAGTGGTTCTGGTTCTTCCTCTTCCTGCCCCTGGCGGCGCTGTCGGGCTGGGTGATCGGCCGCCGTGGCGGCCAGCGGCACGGTGACAACCAGGTCAGCCATCTGTCCAGCACCTATTTCCGTGGCCTGAACTACCTGCTCAACGAGCAGCCGGACAAGGCCATTGAACTGTTCCTGCACATCGCCGAGCTGGACAAGGAAACCTTCGAGACCCAGGTCGCGCTGGGCCACCTGTTCCGCCGCCGCGGTGAGGTGGACCGTGCGATCCGCCTGCACCAGGGCCTGGTCAACCGCAGCGACCTGAGCGATCAGCAGCGCGTGCAGGCCCTGCTGGCGCTGGGCGAGGATTACATGAAGTCCGGCCTGCTTGATCGCGCCGAGGCGGTGTTCACCGAACTGGCGCAGATCGACCAGCGCGCCCCGCAGGCGCTCAAGCACCTGATCGGGATCTACCAGGCCGAACGCGACTGGGAAAAGGCGATCGACAATGCCAGCCGCTTCGAGGACGTCACCGGCGAGCCGATGGGCAAGCTGATCGGGCAGTTCGAGTGCGAGCTGGCCGAGCGCTACCGCGGCGCCGGCAAGATCGAAGAGGCCCGTGCCGCGATCGCACGCGCCTACCAGGCCGATGCGATGTCGGTGCGCGCGGGCATCATCGAAGGCCGTCTGGAGACCGATGCCGGCAACGCCGAAGCCGCCGTGCGTGCGTTCGAGCGGGCGGCGCGCAACGATCCGGAATACCTGCCGGAAGTGCTGCAGGCGCTGATGCAGAACTACCGCAAGGTCGGCGATCTGGGCGGCGCGCGCGCGTTCCTGTCGGAGATGACCGAGCACTATCGCGGCATCGCGCCGGTGCTGGCGCTGACCCAGCTGATGGAAGAGCAGGAGGGCGTCGCCCCGGCCCGTGCCTACCTCGGCCGCCAGCTCAAGGACCGCCCGTCGGTCCGCGGCGAGTCGGCCCTGATCGACCTGACCCTGGCCGAGGGCGCGGATTCCACCGCGACCCTGCATGACCTCAAGCACATCACCGACCAGCTGCTGGTCCGCAATCCGGCGTATCGCTGCACCCGGTGCGGGTTCGGCGCACGCACCCATCACTGGCAGTGCCCGAGCTGCAAGGAATGGGGCACGGTCAAGCCGCTGCTGAACTACGCGGTCCTGTAAGCGATGACCGCGGTCTGGATGATCGGCCTGCTCGGCGTGCTGGCCGTGTCGGCGGCGCTTACCTGGGGTGCGCGCCAGTACGCGGTGCGGCGCAACCTGATGGATCAGCCCGGCGAGCGCCGCAGCCATGGCGTGGCCACGCCCCGCGGCGGCGGCATCGCGATCATCCTGACCCTGCTGCTGTCTGCGCTGGCCGCGGCCTTCGTCTGGCCGGGGGCGCGGCTCGAACTGGGCGTGGTCTCGCTGGGCCTGGTGCTGGTCGCGGGCATCGGCTGGTGGGACGACCACCGGCCCCTGCCGGCGATCCACCGTCTGCTGGTACATGTGCTGGCGGCTTCGCTGATGGCGGGTCTGGTCTGGCATGCCACCGGGAACGTGCTGCAGGCGGTGCTGGCCCTGCTGTTTACGACATCGCTGGTCAACATCTGGAACTTCATGGATGGGATCAACGGTATCGCCACCACCCAGGCCATTCTGGCCGGCGTGGCGTTCGCGCTGGTGCTGCCGCCACCCTACGGGTTGGCCGGCGTGGTGCTTGGACTGGCCTGCCTGGGCTTCCTGCCGTTCAACTTCCCTTCGGCCCGCATCTTCATGGGCGATGTCGGCAGCGGCGCGTTGGGGTACGCGGTGGCGGCCCTGGTCTGCCTGGTCAGCGTGCGCACCGATATCCACTGGCTCGCGTTGCTGATACCGTTGAGTGCGTTCCTCGTGGACGCAGGCTTCACATTACTTTCGCGCATGCTGTCGGGGCAGCGATGGATGGAGCCCCACACCCAGCATCTCTACCAGCGTGCCGTGAAGGGTGGTGCCAGTCACAGTCATGTAACCAACCTGTACTTTGTTTTTGGTTTGTTCAGTGCGGCAGTGTTTAATGCCTGCACTTACATGCAGCCGAGGTGGGAGGCTGCCGTTGCCGTTGCCTGGTTGATCCTGGCGACTGGTCTCTGGCTGCTCCTGCGCAAGGGAATGCGCGATTAGAAGGACTACGTTTTTTATGACGCCTTGGCAGGACCGCATCACTGGCTCGTTGCCGCGAGCCGCAATTGTCATCCATGACCTTTTCATGGTCTGGGCATGCTGGCAGCTGCTGCACGCCGGCCGTTACTCCATGCTGGTGGACGCGCCCGCGCTGCCGCTGTGGAACATCGATACCTCGCTGGTCCTGGCCATCCAGGCCGTGGTCTTCTGGCGCGTCGGCCTGTATCGCGGGCTGTGGCGTTTCGCCAGCGTTGCCGACCTGCTGAACATCTTCAAGGCCAGCTTCATCGGCCTGCTGGCGATCGTGGTCACCCTGGCCTACAAGCGCTTCGATGGCGTGCCGATGTCGGTGCTGGTCATCTATCCGTTCGCGCTCTCGGCACTGCTCGGTGCGCCGCGCCTGCTGTACCGCGCATGGAAGGACTATCAATCGCTGCAGTCCGATGCCAGCGCACGGCGGGTGCTGATCCTGGGCGCCGGCCAGGCGGCCGAAGCACTGGTACGCGATCTGCGCCGCTCCGGCGATTTCCATCCGGTGGGGCTGCTCGATGATGCCCCGCACCTGCAGGGCGCCAAGCTGCAGGGCCTGCCGATCCTGGGCGGTCTGGACGATGCGGCGGCCGTGGTCCGTGAAACCGCCGCCAAGCTGCTGGTGATCGCGATCCCCTCGCTGGATGCCGCCGGCATGCAGCGGGTCGTGGCGATCTGCGAAAGCACGGGCGTGCCGTTCCGGATGGTGCCCAAACTCAATGATGTGCTGCTCGGCCGCTCGCTGCCGGGCGAGCTCAAGGAAGTGGCGATCGAGGATCTGCTCGGTCGCAAGCCGATCCTGCCGGACTGGGCCCTGATCCGTGGCTGGCTGGGCGGGCGTACCGTGCTGGTCACCGGTGCCGGTGGTTCCATCGGTTCGGAACTGTGCCGCCAGTGCGCGCGGCATGGTGCCCGCCGCATCGTGCTGCTGGAGATGAGCGAGCTGCTGCTGCTCACCATCGAAGCCGAGCTCAACCGCAGCTTCCCGGATCTGGAGGTCGAGGCCGTGCTGGGCGACTGTGGCGACCCGGCCGTGATCCGGCATGCGCTGTCGCTGTCGCGGGTGGACGCGGTCTTCCATGCCGCCGCCTACAAGCAGGTTCCGGTGCTGGAGCGCCAGCTGCGCGAAGCGGTGCGCAACAACATTCTCTCCACCGAGACGGTGGCACGCGCCTGTGTCGAGGCGCGGATCGAGCATTTCGTGTTCATCTCCACGGACAAGGCGGTCGACCCGGTCAACGCGCTGGGTGCCAGCAAGCGCTACGCGGAAATGATCTGCCAGAGCCTGGACCAGAAAACGAGCAGCACCCGGTTCGTGACGGTGCGCTTCGGCAATGTGCTGGCCTCGGCCGGCAGCGTGGTGCCGGTGTTCCGCGAGCAGATCCTCAAGGGCGGCCCGGTCACCGTGACCGATCCGGAAGTGACCCGTTACTTCATGACCATCCCCGAAGCCTGCCAGCTGATCCTGCAGGCGGCCGCCTCGGCGTCGCACGGGGCGATCTATACGTTGGACATGGGCGAACCGGTGCCGATCCGGGTGCTGGCCGAGCAGATGATCCGCCTGGCCGGCAAGCAGCCGTACAAGGACATCGCGATCATCTATACCGGCCTGCGACCGGGCGAGAAACTGCACGAAACCCTGTTCTACTCGGACGAGGATTACCGTCCGACCTCACATCCCAAGATTCTCGAGGCTGGCGTGCGGACGTTTGCACGCGAGCAGGTGCTGGGTAATGTGCCCAAGTTGCGGGAAGCGATCGCAACATACGACACGGATGCCATCAACGCGATTCTGTTTGAAACCATGCCGGAATTCTCTCCGCTTGAACAAGACGAATACGTCAGCTCTGCTAAGGTCCTTCCATTTCCCGCACGCGAGGCCAATAGGTTCTGATGAGCAAGCGCATTCGAAAGGCAGTATTCCCCGTCGCCGGATTGGGGACGCGTTTTCTCCCCGCCACCAAGACTGTGCCGAAGGAAATGCTGCCGATCATTGATCGGCCGTTGATCCAGTACGCCGTCGATGAAGCGATCGAGGCAGGGTGTGACACCCTCATCTTCATTACCAACCGCTACAAGCATG
>JBEVNO010000107.1:0-8856 GCA_040508085.1 Steroidobacteraceae bacterium | reverse complement strand
GGCGAGCTCAGGGCCGCTGGCAGCGACAGCGGACCTTCCACGGTCGCCGTCACCGGGGGAGTGGAATCGGGCGGCTGCCGCGCGCCGCCCCCCAGCAGGGTCAGCAGCCCGAGCCCGGCGGCGGCGAGCGGTGCTAGAGACAGAATACGGTGCAGGGCAGCCATCGATAACGCTCCAGCGCGGAGTGAGGTCGGAGGAATACTGCGGCGATGATTCTTGCTGCACCCTTACCGTTCGATCGGTCGCAGTAAGCCTCCAGTAAGGCAGGACCAACGAGAATGGGTCCTTCCCGTCGGAAAAGGCTGGCCCATGTTCAGACCTCAGTTCACATGAAGCGTCCCGATGCCTGCGGGATCCCCCGGCAAGACCTGGATCGCCTGCGCACACATCGACTGTTGCCCAACTTGACCAAGATCCCGCTGTTCATCGGACTCATGGCCGGTCTGACCTGGATAGCGTGGAACACCGAGTCGACGCCGTTGCTCTGCCTGCTCTATCTCGCGATCGGCTACCTGTGGATGGGCATGGTCACCTTCATGCACGACGCGTTGCATGGGACGCTGTTCCGCTCCAGGGCGCTGAACTGGGCCTTTGGTATCCTGTGCATGCTGCCGATCTTCGCCACCTTCATCGGCTTTCGCGAGGACCATATCGAGCATCACCGCCACAATCGTTCGTCGAAGGATCCGGACGCCTTCACGATGGGCAAGCGCGGCTTCGGAGACTTCGTTCTCTTTTACGCGTACGCGGCCATCGGTGGCGTGCTGAGCTTCATCCACTTCAATTTCATCTATCCGTTCCAGAAGTTCGGCCCACGACTGTGGAGCATCCAGCTATTCGAGCTGGGTCTGAAGGCCATCGTGTATTGGCTGGTGCTTGCGTGGGCCGCGAGCCACGACAATCTTGGCAAGGCTTTGGAAGTCTGGCTGTGGCCGGTGTTCGTGCTCTCGCTGCTCAATTCGATGCGCTTCATCGCCGAGCACTACGGCACGCCATGGAACCAGGGGCAGTTGGCGGGCACGCGTACATTGATCTCCAATCCGGTGAATGCCTTCTTCTGGAACAACATCAACTGGCACATCGGCCATCATGTATATCCCAGCGTTCCCTGGTACAACCTGGTGGAGCTGCACCGGCTCATGGAGCCGCAGATCCGTGCCGAAGGCGCAGTGGTCGACAAGAGTTACATCGCCGTTTATCTCAACGCATTGCGGCGAGGGCCGGAGAGCCGTGCCCTACTGGAACAATCCCTGGCACGGCGCCGGACAAAATCGACAGACGGTAAGGATCGGGTAAGAGGAGACGGAAAAACATGGCACATCTGATCAACCAAAGGGAGATGACCATGCGTTCCATCAATCTGCGTTCTTTCTTCTTCTCGCTGACCCTGCTCGCCACCGCCGCAACCGAAGCCGTGGCGCAAGCGCCCTCTCCCGATGGTCCGGGAGGGCCGGAGGACGACAAGTCGTATTCCTGGGGACTGGGTCTCGCAGGCATGGCCCAGCAGAAGGCCTACACCGACATCGACGTCGAATATCAGCCCATCCCCATCATCTACTTCGAGAACCGCTGGGTGCAGTTGCTGGGCCCCAGTCTGGAGTTCAAGATCCCCGGCTTCACTTTCAGCGAGGACAACGAACTTTCCTTCGGCGCCCGCATCGAGTTCGACGGTGGCGGATACAAGGGCAGCGATGCCCCCATTCTCAGTGGCATGGCCAAGCGCAAGGACAGCTTCCTGGCCGGTGGCGCGGCCAAGTGGGAGACCCCGTGGTTCAGCCTTTCTGCCGATGCCATGTTCGATGCCAACAGCGCCAGCGAAGGCAGTCTCTTCAGCCTCGGCATCGAACGCACCTTCTTCTACGGCCAGCACCTGATGATCACGCCGAGCGTGGAAGCCACGAAGTTGGACAAGAAATACACGGATTACTACTACGGTGTTCGCCCCGAAGAAGCCCGTGCCGGACGCGCCGCCTATCGCCCGGGCAGCACTGTGAACACCTCGGTTGGTCTGCGGGTCGACTATATGTTCGACGAGCACCACGCATTGCTCCTGCAGACGGAATACACGGCGCTCGGAAGCAAGATCAAGGACAGCCCGATCACGGACCGCTCCGGGGAATCGATGGTAATGTTGGGCTACCTTTATCGCTTCTGAAACTCAGTCCGCAGTCATGAACCGCATCCTGCTCATCGAAGATCATGCGCGCATGGCGGCGCTGGTCACCCGGGCCCTGGATTCCGCCGGAATCTCGGTGGATGCCTTCGACAGGCTTGAACCCGCCTGGACTGCGATTCGCCAGGTGGCCTATGGCGCCATGGTGGTAGACCGGGGTCTGCCCGATGGCGACGGGCTCACCCTGGTCCAGCGCTGTCGTGCGGCCGACATGCATACCCCGTGCCTCATTCTCACGGCCCGGGATGCCCTGCACGATCGTGTGCAGGGCCTCGAAAGCGGCGCCGATGACTACCTCAGCAAACCCTTTGCCATGGACGAACTCGTGGCGAGGGTGCGCGCACTGCTGCGACGCCCGGTGGAACAGCAGGCGCTTGAACCGAGCTGCGGGGACATCCAGTTGCGGCCGGGCGAGAGCGCGCTGGTCTGTGGCGACGAATCCATCAGCCTGGCACCGGCTGAGATGCAACTCATGCTGCTGCTCGTCCGTGCCGGGGGGCAGGTGGTGCGTCGCGGCCTGCTGGAATCCGCCGCGTGGGGACTCACCGAGGCCGTCACGCCGAATGCCCTCGACGTGGCGCTGCATCGGCTGCGGCGCAAACTGGATGCCATCGGATCCAGCCAGAAGATCGTCAACGTCAGGGGTCTCGGATATGCGATTCGAACGCCTTCGTTGGCTGAATAGCTTCAGCCGCCAGCTGCTCGTCGCCACAACGGGCAGCGCAATCTTCGGGGTTGGCCTGCTGGTCGTGGCGTTGTTCACCATGCGGCTGTTCCAGGAGGAATGGCTGTCGCGCGTAGGCGTGTCCGAATACACCGAAAGCATTGGTGAGGAGCTGCGCTTCGACGACCAGCGGCGGCTGATAGCGGTGGATTCCCCGCAGATGGCCTGGCTGTTCGAGCATCTCGGACAGGAAGCGACCTACCGGGTGCTGGACGACCAGGGCGTGGTCATCCTCAGCTCAGAGCCCGGGGCGGGGCCGCTGATCGGTGACGGTCGCGCGCTGAAGTTGAAGCCAGACAACTTTATCCTGCGCAGTGGAGATCTCACCATGCACGCGGCGACGGAACGCGTGCGGCGGGAAGGTCGCACCTGGTATGTGCAGTTTGCGGTGAGTGAGCGCCTCTCCGACATGCTGCGGTCCTACGTTGCGGCACCTTTGTTCTCCAGGAGTGTCGGCTACGTAGCCATTAGCGCACTCATCCTGTACTGCTTCGTGATGTACTTCCTGCTGCGCAGGATATTGAGGCCCTTGAATGAAGCCTCGGCGATTGCCGCGCAGATTTCTCCACGAAATCTGGGTGCGCGCATCCGCATGAATCGGGTGCCCAAGGAACTGCGTCCGCTGGTGGAGAACTTCAACGCGGCGCTCGATCGTCTCGAGCACAACTACCGACTGCAGCAGGAGTTCCTGACTTCAGCGGCGCACGAGCTGAAGACGCCACTGGCGCTCATCCGCGGACAGATCGAAATCGGCATCGACGAGAAGAGCCGCAAGGACGTTCTGCAGGACATCTCGCGCATGGGTAGACAGGTGCAGCAGTTGCTGCATCTGGCGGAGGCGAGCGAGCCTCAAAACTACAGCTTCGACGCCGTCGACGTGCAGAGCCTGGTAGACGAAGTCGTGGATTACCTTGACCGCCTGGCGGTCAAGCACGCAGTGGCCGTCGAAGTGACTGTGGAGCCCGGATCGGTCTTGCCGCGGGCCGATCATGGGGCGGTATTCACTCTGCTCAAGAATCTCCTGGAGAATGCGATCCAGCATTCTCGCCCAGGCTGCATAGTGAACGTGCGAGCGGCGCAGGATGTGATTTCGGTGCAGGACGAGGGAGCAGGCGTGGCCCCGGAGGATTTGCCCAGGCTCTTCACGCGATTCTGGAGAGGCAAGGATCGCCGGGATCTGGGAGCAGGACTTGGCCTTTCGATCTGCCAGGAGATCGCCATCGTGCATGGATGGGATCTTCAGGCTCGCAATGCCGAGCTGGGGATGAGCTTTGACCTTAGAATTCACCGCGTGAGGGAGTGAGCAGCCGTGGCCGGCAGTGGCTAGCTGAGGGCGATCGCTCCGAGACGCGCGCCCCTCAGACGCTGCATGACCAGGACATCGCCGACCGAGACGTTCGCGAAGTGATCCCAATGTTCAGCACAGGTGCATCTGGGTCGACGACCAAAACGTTTCCGAGGAACATCGGCAGAAAGTCTCGGCAATTGGAACTGCGGTCGGCGAGGTAAACGGCCAGGCTGCAGAGGATGTGATTGCGAGGGCGCGAGACCTTGCGGCGGCGGCTCGTAATCAAAGGTACGGTGATAGAAGCTTACGAGGTATTGACGTGCCTTGCTGGCCAAGGACGGCGGAATGCTCTGCAGCGCATCGACTGCATCCTTCGTCTTCATCGTTGTGATCGATTGCCGGCGTAGGGCAGGAGCCAGGTACGTATCGACTACGCATCCGGCTTTGCGATGGGTTTCCGTTGCCCCAATCCTTGCGTTTGAATTCCAGCCATGCGCGGGCGACTTTTTCAAAGGAGGCGTCGTTTTTTCAGGCGCCAGTAGCGTGAGGCGCTTGGCCTCGCATCTCGGTAGAGACCGCCGCCATCAAAGTTCTTCTTCGAAGAGGCGTTTTCACGCGCCAAAGCCTTCAATTGAAGGAGAGTCAACTTGTCCGTTTCGGTCGCTATCGTTGCTCACCTTAGTGACCAGACTCAGGAGTCAAAAGAGCCAGTAAAATTGGTCAAAGAGGTCGATACCCCCAAAAGTGGGCGGAACTCTCGCGTCTTGCCAGATACCTCCGTTGGTACCCCCAGCCAGATCGCGCTTCATGGTAGCCAGTGAGACGAAAAGACACAAAAAACCCCGCATATAACGGGGTATTTCGATGGTTTTGAGACTTCCTGAGAAGTCTCGAAGCTCTGTCATGGTGCCCAGGAGAGGACTCGAACCTCCACGATGTTACTCGCTAGTACCTGAAACTAGTGCGTCTACCAATTCCGCCACCTGGGCATTCAGGGGCGGCGAAATGTACGCAAGGCAGGGGTGGGAAGTCAATGTAAGGGCACCTGGATGCGCCAACGAGTAGACTGCCCGGCATCCGGGGCCCCCTTCGCGGCCCCTTTTGAGGCTCCCCCTGAAACGATCCCGCAGCAGAAACCGCAACGACTCCGCATCCGGCGGCGGCCACCAGCCCGCACCCCGCAAACCGGCGCAGTTTGGCGGTCGGCGGGAGCGGAGCGTCCCGACCGGGGCCGTCCAGACCCTGACTGGTGTCGTTTCGGCCAATCGCGCCGGCTTCGGTTTCGTGCGCGGCGAGGGGTTGACCGAGAGCGTATTCCTGCCGCCTCGTGAAATGACGGGCTTGATGCATGGCGACCAGGTGCGGATCACGGCCATGCAGGGCGCGGACGGCCGCTGGTCAGGCAAGGTGGTGGATGTGCTGGCCCGCGGCATCGGCGCCTTCCTGGCGACGGTCGAGATCCGGGGCCGCAGCGCCAGCGTGCAGTCCGCCGACCGGCGACTGAACCTGTATTGCACCGTAGCGGCGGAACACCTCAATGGAGCGCGCCAGGGCAGCTGGGTCATCGCCCGCATCATCAAGTACCCGGAAGGCAACGGTCCGGGCGTCGCGCGCATCGAGCGCCTGCTCGACCCCGACAAGCCGGTGACGCTGGCCACCGAGGCGGCGATCGCGAAGCTGTCGCTGCCGCGCGATTTCTCGCCCGAGGCAGTGGCCGATGCCGCCCGCCACGGCACAGAGGTGGACCCGCAGGAAACCGGGCGGCGCGTGGACCTGCGCAGCCTGCCGCTGGTCACCATCGATGGCGAAGACGCCCGTGATTTCGACGACGCCGTGTTTGCCGAACCCACGGCGGATGGCTTCCGGTTGATCGTCGCCATCGCGGATGTCAGCCACTACGTGCGCGAGGGCACGGCACTGGACACCGAAGCCCGCGAACGGGGCACCTCGGTGTACTTCCCGCGCCGCGTGGTGCCCATGCTGCCGGCTGCGCTGTCGGACGAGCTGTGCTCCCTGAAGCCGCTGGTGGACCGCCTGTGCCTGGCTGCGGACCTGAACATCTCGCGCACCGGCCAGCTTAAGGACGTGCGCTTCTATCCCGCCGTGATGCGCTCGCACGCTCGCCTGACCTACGGCCTTGCCTTCGCCGCGTTGTTCGAGGGGCGTCCGGAGGCGCGCGAGCAGATCGGTCCGCTGTGCGACAAGCTGCTGCCACTGGTGGATGTCTACCGCCTGCTGCTGAAGGCCAGGGCGCGGCGCGGCGCGCTGGATTTCGACGCGCCGGAGCCGAAATTCGTGCTGAACGATGCCGAACAGATCACGGCCATCGACCTGCCGATGCGCAACGACGCGCACAAGCTGGTCGAGGAATGCATGGTGCTGGCCAATGTGTCGGCGGCGCTGGTGCTGGGCGGGGGCGAGCGTCCCACTCTGTACCGGGTGCATGGCAAGCCGGACGAACGCAAGCTCGAGATGCTGGTGACCACGCTGCGCGCGCTGGGCATCGGAGTCGAGCTGCCGGCCGAGATCACCACGCGCGACCTGCAGAAGATCGCACCGCGCATCCGCGACCCCGCGCTGAAGCCCTTCGTCGAGACACTGGTGGTGCGTTCGCTGATGCAGGCCACCTACCAGCCGGAGAACATCGGGCACTTCGGGCTGGCGCTGACCCATTACGCGCATTTCACTTCGCCCATTCGCCGCTATCCGGACCTGGTGGTCCATCGCACCATCAAGGCACTGCTGTCGGCGAAGGATCCGGCCGGGCGCAATTACGAAGCCTCGCAGATGGAAGTGATGGGCCAGCACCTCACCCAGTGCGAGAAGCGCGCCGACGAGGCGGACCGCTACGTGGATGCCTATCTCAAGTGCATCTACCTGCGCGACCGCATCGGCCAGACATTCGAGGCCATCATCACCTCGGTGGTGGATTTCGGCTGCTTCGTGCAGATCCCGGAGGCTGCGGCCGACGGCCTGCTGCACCTGGACAACCTGCATGACGACGAGTACGTGAAGGATGACGCGCTGCAGGCCTGGGTAGGCCTGCATACCAAGCGCCGCCTGCAGCTGGGCGCGCATGTGCGCGTCATCGTCACCGCCGTGAATCCGGTCGAAGGGCTGATCGACCTGGACCTGGTTTCGGATGCGCCCGAGACGGCCGGGGCCGCCGAAGGCCGCAAGGCCAGCGGGCAGGCCCGCGCCCGACGCCAGTGACGGGCACCACCGTGCTGTACGGCCTGCACGCCGTGCGCTCATTGCTAGTGCGTTCGCCGGCGCGCCTGCGGCGGCTGTGTGTGGATGTGCGCCGCGATGACACGCGCGTGCGCGAACTGCTGCAGCTGGCCCAGCAGCATGGCATCAAGCCGGAACGGGTCGATGGCAAGCAGCTCGCCGCACGTGTGGGTGAGGCGAATCATCAGGGCGTGCTGGCGGAAATCGAACCGATGCCGTTGTGGCATGAGGACGCGCTGCTCGAAGCCGTGACGGCTGCCCGCAATCCGCTGCTGCTGGTGCTCGACGGCGTGCAGGATCCACACAACCTGGGCGCCTGCCTGCGTACCGCGGACGCCTGCGGCGCGCTGGCGGTGGTGGTGCCGAAGGATCGCGCCGCCGGCTTGAACCCGACGGTGCGCAAAGTGGCTGCCGGCGCCGCCGAGACAGTTCCGCTGGCTACGGTCACCAACCTGTCGCGCACGCTCAAGCTGCTGAAGGATGCCGGACAGTGGATCGTGGGCGCCGACATGAGCGGCACGCAGCTCGCCTGGCAGGCGGATTTCACCGGCTCGAAGGCGATTGTCATGGGCGGCGAGGGCGATGGCCTGCGGGAACTCACCCGCAAGTCCTGTGATTTCCTGGTCCGCCTGCCGCAGCTGGGCGGCGTCGAAAGCCTGAACGTGTCGGTGGCCTGCGGCATGCTGCTGTATGAGGCTGTGCGCCAGCGCGGCTAAGGCGCTTCATCGCCGTGTAACCGGCCTGTCATAGCGTGTCACCAACCTGAGGTGTCACATGACCTGGACCGGATGGATCGGACTGAGTGCCGCAGCGCTGGCTGCCCTGTGGCTGGCGCGCAAGGTGCAGGCGCGGCTGCTGCTGTCACGGGCGAAGCATCCGGGCCTGGCCGGGCATCCACGCATGGCGCGGCGCATGGCGCGCCTGCTGCCAGCACTCAGCTATGACGAAGCTGCCTTCTTCGCCGCGGACGGCGCTCCCGCCATGGTGGTTGCTGCACGCCGCGGCGCGTTCGCCACGCTGCACGCGCTGTTCCTCGCCCGCTACCCGCGCACCACCGCTGCACTGCAGGAGCTCGCGCCGCAGGTGCCGGACATCGATTTCACATCGCGCTATCGCGTGCCATTCCCGTTCAGTGCCTTCCTGCGCGCGCACCTTCCGCAGGGCGCCCTGCTAGCCTCTTCGGAAGGGCGCTGGCTGGTGGACCTGGACGGCAACCGCAGCCTGGATCTCACCGGATCATATGGCGTGAACCTGCTCGGCAATGATTTCTACAAGGGCTGCATCGAGCGCGGCGCGCGGCTGGTCGCGCCGCTCGGAGCGGTGCTGGGCTCGCTGCATCCGGTGACGCAGTACAACGTGCAGCGGCTGCGCGAGATCTCCGGGCACGATGCCGTGTCGTTCCATATGTCCGGCACGGAAGCCGTGATGCAGGCCGTGCGG
>JBEVNO010000086.1:0-5570 GCA_040508085.1 Steroidobacteraceae bacterium | reverse complement strand
CCCGTCTCTCCCCGAATCCTATGGAGCTCCTTCCATGTGTGTGCGACTCACGGCTCTTGCCGTTGGGGTCGCGGCCCTGTCCATGGTGCAGACCACGGTGGCCGCTGATCGCCTGACGCTGGACGACGCATTTTCACGCGTCGCTTCGATCCACCCCGAACTGCTGATCTTCGAGGCGCGCGGCCAGATACTCGCCGCTGAGCGCGACGCGGCCGGCCTGCGTCCACCCCTGAGCGCCGGACTCCAGCTGGAGAACGCACTGGGGACGGGCGGATTCAGCGGGCTGCAGGCTGCCGAGGTGACGCTGACCCTGGCCTCTGTGCTGGAGGGCGGCGGCAAGCTCGATGCGCGCCGCACGCTGGCGCAGGCGCGCTTTGATGCAATGGCCGTGGAGCGCGAGACGCGCCGGCTGGATCTGCTGGCCGAGGTTGCGCGGCGCTACCTCGCGCTCAGTGCGGCGGAACATCAACGCACGATCGCCACCGCGGACACCGAGCAGCGCCGACGCACCGTTGCCGCCGCCCGCCTGCGCCTGCAGGCGGGCGCATCGCCGGAATCCGTGCTGCTCACCGCGCAGGCCGGGCTGGCGCGGGCGGAAATGGCCGGTGCCCGCGCCGTGCAGCAGTGGATCAATGCGCGCTTGCAGCTCGCCGCCTTGTGGGGCGAGCGCGAGCCGCGCTTCGAAATCGTCGCTACGGATCCGCTACTGCTGCCAGCGGTGGCGGATAGCGCCAAGCTGGCGGAACTGCTCGAGGGCACTCCAGAGCTGGCCCGCTTTGCCGGGCAACATCGCATCGCCGAAGCCAGGCTGCGGTTGGCGCGATCCTCTGCCAGGCCCGACCTGAACTGGCAGGTGGGCGTGCGGCGCTTGCAGGCTGGCGACGACATGGCGCTGGTGGCGGGCTTCTCGCTGCCATTGGGCGCAGCCAGCCGCGCCACGCCGGAAATCCGCGCCGCCACCGCGGCCATGACTGAACAGTCCATGGAACGGGAAGTGGCCGCGCTATCGCTTTACGTCACGCTCACCGACGCACACGGGCGCTTCAGCCTGGCGCAACTGGAGCTGCAGCGACTCCGCGACGAAGTGCTGCCGGCACTGGCGCGCGCCGAAAGTGCGGCCGAACGCGCCTACCAGGCCGGTGCCAGCAGCTATCTGGACTGGGCCCAGTTGCAGACCGAGCTCACCGCCACGCGCTACCAGCAGCTTGAGATTGCCATCGAAGCGCAGGGCGCATTGATCGAGATGCAGCGGCTGACGGGCCAGCCATTCGTCACGCGCGCCGCCACCGCACAGGGAGATGTTCCATGAAACTTGCCGTTTTGATTTGCGTGCTGGCCGCAGGGCTGGCGGCATGCGGGGGCCACACTGAATCCACGAGCGCGGACGAGCACGGCGGCAGCGACATGGGTGGCGAAAGTGCCAAGGGCGAACACGGTGGCCGCTGGCTCGAGCAGAACGGGTTTGCGGTCGAACTGGCCATAGCCGAGACCGGCGCGCCACCGCGCTTGCGCGCCTGGCTGTACCGCGACGGCGAACCGCTGCCGCCGACGGAGGGTCGTATCGAGGTAAAGCTGCTGCGCCTCGGCGGCGTGGCCGAGCATCACCTGCTGGAGCCACAAACGGATGGCAGCCTGATTGGTCCGGGCTCGGTGGTCGAACCTCATTCCTTCGATGTGGAAGTCACGGCGCGGATCGCCGGGCAGGCGCTGCAGTGGAGCTACGCCAGCTACGAGGGGCGCACCACGATTGAAGCCCAGGTTGCCGAGCGCGCCGGCATCCGCGTGTCCGCGGCTGGTCCCGGCACCATCGCCGATGAACACGTGGTGCAGGGCCTGCTGACACCCATCGAAGGGCGGGTCGCCAACGCCATGGCGCGCTTTCCGGGTCCGATACGCAGACTGAGCGCGAACGTCGGAGATAGCGTGCGCGCGGGCCAGTCGCTCGCTGCGGTCGAAAGCAATCTCAGCCTGACCACATATGAGATCACCGCGCCAATAGCAGGCGTGATCCTGGCGCGCCACGCCGCGGTGGGTACCGTGGCCAGCGAAGCGATGCCGATCTATGAGATCGCGGATCTGTCCGCCCTGTGGGTGGATCTGCACATCTTCGGCGCGGATGCACAGCACATCCGCGCCGGCGCGCCGGTGGAGGTGACACGCCTGTCGGACTCTGCCACGACAGTGACGCGGCTGGAGCGGGTGCTGCCGGGCACGGCGACGGCCAGCCAGAGTACCGTGGCACGCGCAACCATCGGCAATGCCGATGGCCTGTGGCGTCCCGGATCGGCCGTGCGCGCGCGCATCACCGTGGATCGCGAAGCGGTTGCGCTGGCCGTGCCGCTGGCAGCGCTGCAGACCTTCCGCGAGTGGACGGTGGTGTACATCAGAGTGGGAGATATCTACGAGGTGCGCCCCGTGCAGCTCGGCAAGCGCGACGCCACTCATGTGCAGATCCTGTCGGGCATCAATCCGGGCGATCTGGTGGTTGTCGAACAGAGCTACCTGGTGAAGGCGGACATCGAGAAGTCCGGCGCTTCGCACGATCACTGAGGCTCACCATGCTCGAAAGAATCATCCGTTTCGCCATTGCGCACCGGTGGCTGATGCTGGCGCTGACCCTGGCACTGGCGTGCATCGGCGCCTGGAGCTTCACCAGGCTGCCGATCGATGCAACGCCGGACATCACCAACGTGCAGGTGCAGATCAACACCGAGGCACCCGGCTATTCACCGCTGGAGTCCGAGCAACGCGTCACCTTCACCATCGAGACTGCACTGGCGGGCCTGCCGGGGCTCGACTACACGCGCTCCATTTCCCGCTATGGGCTGTCACAGGTCACCGTGGTTTTCCACGATGGCACGGACCTGTATTTCGCCCGCCAGCAGGTCGCTGAGAGGATCCAGCAGGTGCGCTCCGGACTGCCTCCGGGGCTGGATCCGGAGATGGGCCCCATTGCGACCGGCATGGGCGAGATCTTCATGTACACCGTGGAGGCGGATAAGGCAGCCCGCAAGGCCGATGGTTCGCCATACAACGCCACCGACCTCAGAACGCTGCAGGACTGGGTGGTGCGGCCGCAGCTGCGCAATACGCCCGGGGTCACCGAGGTCAACACCATCGGCGGCTTCGCCCGGCAGATCCACATCACGCCGGATCCGGGACGATTGGTGGCGCTGGGCTTCACGCTGCACGATGTGGTGGCGGCGGTCGCCGCCAACAACCAGAACATCGGCGCAGGCTACATCGAACGCAATGGCCAGCAGTTCCTGGTGCGCACCCCAGGCCAGGTCGCGGATCTGGACGGCATCCGTGACATCGTGCTCGATCGCCGCGAAGGCGTGCCGATCCGCGTACGCGACGTGGCGGAGGTGGGCGAGGGGCCCGAACTGCGCAGCGGGGCGGCGACGCAGAACGGCGAGGAAGTCGTGCTCGGAACGGTATTCATGCTGGTGGGCGCCAACAGCCGCGAGGTGGCGCAGGCATCGGCCGCCCGCCTGAGGCAGGCCAGCAGCAGTCTTCCCGATGGCGTTTCAGCGCATCCGGTCTACGACCGCACCGTGCTGGTGGATCGCACCATACAGACGGTCGCCAAGAACCTGGTGGAAGGCGCACTGCTGGTGATCGTGGTGCTGTTCCTGCTGCTCGGCAATTTCCGCGCGGCATTGATCACTGCCGCTGTCATACCGCTTTCCATGCTGTTCACCGTCACCGGCATGGTTCGCGGCAATGTGTCCGGAAACCTGATGAGCCTGGGGGCACTGGATTTCGGGCTGATCGTCGATGGCGCGGTGATCATCATCGAGAATTGCCTGCGGCGTTTTGCGGCCGCCCAGCACCGTCTGGGTCGCGGGCTGGATACAGCGGAACGGCTGGACGTCACGGCCCAGGCCACTGCCGAGGTGATCCGCCCCAGCCTGTTCGGGCTGGGCATCATCGCAGCTGTCTACCTGCCCATCTTTGCGCTCACGGGCGTGGAAGGCCGGATGTTCCATCCCATGGCCATCACAGTGGTGCTGGCGCTGAGCGGCGCCATGCTGCTGTCGCTGACGTTCGTCCCCGCGGCCGTGGCCCTGTTCCTGCGCGGCCGCGTGACGGAGCAGGAAACCCGCGCCATGCAATGGGCGCGGCGGGCCTATGCGCCGGCACTGGCCTGGGCACTGCGGCGGCGCCGCTGGGTCATCGGCGCCGCGCTGCTGCTGGTTGCTGGCTGCGGGCTGCTGGCCACGCGACTGGGTTCGGAGTTCATCCCGGGTCTGGATGAGGGGGACATCGCACTGCATGCGATGCGCATCCCCGGCACCAGCCTGGACCAGGCGGTGCGCATGCAAGCGACGCTGGAGAGCCGCATCAAGGAATTTGCCGAGGTGGAGCGCGTGTTCGGCAAACTGGGCACCGCGGAAGTCGCCACGGACCCGATGCCACCTTCGGTGGCGGATACCTTCGTGATGCTGAAGCCCCGCAAGCAGTGGCCGGATCCGCGCAAACCGAAGGCACAGCTGGTAGCCGAAATCGAAGCGGCGGCACTGAAAGTGCCCGGCAACAACTACGAGTTCACGCAACCGATCCAGATGCGCATGAACGAGCTGATCTCGGGCGTACGGGCAGATGTCGCGATCAAGTTGTTCGGGGATGATCTGGACACATTGATGGAGGTCGGCGAGCGGATCGAGGCCGTGGCACGCGGTGTCACCGGCGCCGCTGATGTGCAACTGGAGCAGACCACCGGACTGCCGCTGCTGACCATCACCCCAGACCGCCAGGCCCTCAACCGTTACGGCCTCAACCCTGTTGCCGTGCAGGACACGGTGGCGACAGCCGTGGGTGGCGAAGTCGCCGGCCAGTTCTTCGAAGGGGACCGGCGCTTCGACATCGTGGTGCGCCTGCCAGAACATCTGCGCCAGGATCCGGCAGCGCTGGCGGATCTGCCCATCCCGCTCGCGACCGATCGCAACGCGGATGAATCGAGCCGGGCGACGGCATGGGCCTCCGGCACGCCTCGCACGGTGCCCTTGCGGGAGGTCGCGCGCATCGAGACCACCGAAGGACCAAACCAGATCAACCGGGAGAATGGCAAGCGGCGCGTGGTGATCACTGCCAACGTGCGCGGCACGGACCTGGGCGGTTTCGTCACGGCGGTGCGCGAGCGCGTTGCCGCTGAAGTAAAGGTGCCGGAAGGCTACTGGATCGAATACGGCGGTACGTTCGAACAGTTGATCTCGGCGAGCCAGCGGCTTGCGGTGGTCGTGCCGGTGACGCTGGCGCTGATATTCGCATTGCTGTTCTGGGCGTTCGGGTCTGCCAGGGACGCGGCGATCGTGTTCAGCGGGGTGCCGCTGGCGCTGACAGGAGGAGTCATTGCGCTCGCGCTGCGCGGCATCCCGCTGTCCATTTCAGCCGGAGTGGGCTTCATCGCCTTGTCGGGCGTCGCGGTGCTCAACGGGCTGGTGATGATCGCCTTCATCCAGAAGCTGCGGGAGCAGGGCGCACCGCTGGCGGACGCCATCCGCGATGGTGCGCTGGGCCGGCTGCGTCCAGTGCTGATGACCGCCCTGGTAGCCTCGCTCGGCTTC
>JBEVNO010000069.1:0-10600 GCA_040508085.1 Steroidobacteraceae bacterium | reverse complement strand
TGCCTTAGCCACACAGACCATCCATACCAATCTATACGGATGAGTGGCCTTGCCCCCTCCAGCAAGGGGGTAAGTGGTGGAGGCGGCGGGAATCGCACCCGCGTCCGCAAGCACTACATTTCAGGATCTACGTACGTAGCTGTCTCTTTGGGTTCTCACCTCACGCTACCCGAGCAGCAGGGAAGACGCTTGGCCAGCTAACGGTGTCTCTTAACCATGTACCCCGTAGCACGGTACACAGCGATCCTATGAGCGCGTCCCCCGTGTCCGTGGCATAGGCACCAGCGGGTCGGAGGTTAAGCGGGATTAAGCCGCTAGAGCGTAGTTGTCGTCGTTCGCAACTAGAGTTTGCACAAGAGTTTAACGAGGACCCATGCACCTCGGTACGCCCCTGAAGTTTCGCAACCCACGTCGAAGCTGGTCGCCCCCTTCAGAAGACACCGGGATTATACCCCATATTGGAGCAGGGCACGCACCGGCAGTCCCGCCACCGGCCCGGCCCCCAGGCCGAGGTCCGCCAGCACCGCCACCGCCCGCAGATCGAATCCCGCCTGGCCGCAGAGCAGGGCTGCGGCATGCAGGGTTCCACCCGTGGCCAGGATGTCGTCGACGAGCAACACGCGGCCGTGGCCGGGGTGCATCTCGAGCACGGCGCTGCCGTATTCCAGTTCGTAAGCCAGGCTGTGCGCGGGGGGCGGAAGCTTGCCTGCCTTGCGCACCGCCACGAAGCCAATGCCGCGCCGCGCGGCCAGGGCGGCGCCGAGTATGAACCCGCGTGAGTCGACCCCTGCGATGACATCGATGTGCTGCCACTCTCGTGCATCCAGGAGCGCATCCAATGCTGCAAGCGTCGCCCCGAAATGAAAACGCAGCAGCGGGCTGAAATCGCGGAACAGGATTCCTGGTTGCGGAAAGTCCGGCGTCTCGGACACGTATTCCCTGAAATTGATCAATGCTTGCACCCGACGAGGTTTGGTTATCCGTTATACGTTGCCCGCATCCGACGTTGCGGGCAAGTGTTGCGGGAAGTCCAATAGGTTCGCCGTGCGAACCGCGCGGGCACGCAACAACTAGCAGGGGGATGCATGGATAACCGCAGTTTCGCGCGGCCGACGCGCGCCGTTTCATTGGCTGTCGCCATCGCAATAGCCTCGGGGTCTGGAGCATGGGGTGTCGCGCAGGGCGCGGAAGGCGCCGCTGCAGACGAAGTTCTCAGCGAGGTGGTGGTCACTGGCTCGCGCATCGTGCGCCGCGACTATGAATCGCAGAGTCCGATCGTCACGGTCACCAGCGAGACCTTCGAGAATCGTTCCAGTGTCGGCATTGAGGCAGCACTGCAGCAGCTGCCGCAGTTCGCGCCTTCCGCCGGAGCACAGTCGAACAGTGGTTCCTCCACGCCGTTTCCCTCGCCCACCGCGGCGCCGGGCGCCGCCACCGTCAACCTGCGGGGACTGGGTTCCAACCGCAATCTGGTGCTGGTTGATGGACGCCGCGTGCAACCGGTCAATGGCAATCTGCTGGTCGACCTGAACACGATTCCGTCGGCCGCCATCCAGAGCGTGGAGGTGATCTCCGGCGGTGCGGCAGCGGTATATGGCGCCGACGCCATCTCCGGCGTGGTGAACCTGATCCTGAAGAAAGATTTCGAGGGCGCGCAGTTCGACGCGCAGTACGGCACCACGCAGCGCGGCGATGGCGAGCAATACCAGTTCAGCGCGCTGCTCGGTGCCAATTATGGCGACGGTCGCGGCAATGTGATGTTCGGCGGCAGCTATGCCTTCCGCGGTGACATCAACGGCAAGGACCGCGACTGGGTGCGGCGCGGCTGGGACGATCCGGGCACCAGTGCGGGCGGAGTGCCCGGCTCGTCGAACCTGTCGACCTTCCGCTGCGCACGCGGCACGGGCGGTACGGCCGGCAATTGCCCCGGCTCGCTGTTCCTGCCGATCAACAATGGCAGTGCTTATGTCATCGACCAGAACGGCAATGTATTTGATCCGAACCAGCCGCAGAACGCGGCGCACCCCTACACCGGGCCGCTCGACGGGGATTCGGGATTCAAGATCAACCCGAATGGCTCGCTTGGGTACAACGATCGCGAGAACACCTGGCTCTCCGTTCCGCTGGAGCGCTACTCGCTGTTCTCATCCACCAACTACAAACTGACCGACAATCTGGAGCTGTTCACCGAGGCGCGATTCACCCAGACCAAATCGGTGGGCCGCGGTTCGCACATCGGCCTGTTCAATATCTGGGCAATGAATGTCCCCTACAACGCCGCCTACGATGATCCAGATTCACCGACGTTCGGCCTTGCGCCGGCCGGGGTTTCCGAGCACCCGGTGTCGCGGCAGGTCGCGGACTACCTGAACGCACGCGTTCTGACTGGAGGTGCAGACCCGCGTCTATCGCCATGGACCTACGAAGGCGGCGTGGACTACCTGCCGCCATACCGCACCGACACCACCAGCAACATCTTCCAGCTGATCGCGGGACTGCGCGGCAAGCTGCCGATCAAGGACTGGACCTGGGAGATCTACGGCTCGCATGGCGACACCAACGTGAACGCCCACCTGCCAGAAAGCTTCCTGTCGATGGCAAATGTGCAGACGCTGTTCACCAATACGCAGTACGGCGCGGGCTGGAAGAACCCCCAGGCGCTCACTGTCACCGGTAGTTGCACCAGCGGGCTGCCCATTTTCAACGCCGATGGCACGGTGAACAACACCCCGTCCGTAACCCAGGACTGCGCCGACTGGGTGACGCTGCGCATGAACAACGTGAGCAACGTGGCTGAAGAAGTGCTCGAGGCCAGCTTCCAGGGCACGGTGCTGGAAGGCTGGGCCGGGCCCATCCAGTTCGCGGCCGGTGCGAACTACCGCGCCGACAAGTTCAAGTTCACGCCGGATGCGGCCTACAACGCCAACCAGTCGGTGGCGAATGTGGTCAACAATATCGCGCTGCCGCTGGGCGTCAACGGCACCACGCATGTGTCGGAGGCTTATGTTGAGCTGGCCATTCCGGTGCTGTCGGGGCTGCCGTTCATCAAGAAGCTGGAAATCGACCCTGGCTACCGCATCTCCGACTACAAGACCGAAGGCGAGATCTCGACCTGGAAGGTAACCGGTGTGTGGCAGGTGAATGATCACGCGACGCTGCGTGGGGGCTTCCAGCATGCGAACCGGGCGCCGAACCTCAATGAGCTGTTCATGCCGATCGGCGCGGCTTCGATCCAGGGGTCCATCGACGGCTGTGGAAATTGGGGCAATACGCCTTTGAGTTGGGGAAATCGCCCGGAAAATCCCAATCGCCTCAACCTGCAGATTCTCTGTCAACAGTTGATGGTGCGGGATGGCGCGCCAGCCAGCATTTATGTTCCGGGGCAGGCGAGCGCCAACAATTACAACAACACAGTCTTCGGTCCGGCACTCACAGCATTCAATTTCAACCTGGGCATCCAGGGTGGAAACCCCAATCTGGACTCGGAGAAGGCGGATACAGTCACCATCGGTGCGGTGCTCAAATCGCCGTGGCAGGCGGAGGCGTTGCAGCGGCTGACGCTGTCCATCGATTACTACAACATCGATCTGAAGGGCGCCATCGGCGTGCCCACCGGGTCGCAGGTATATCAGCAATGCCTGGACGCTCAGTACAATCCACTCGTGGGCGATGCGGCCGGTTCGCATACGGGTGCGGAACTGGCGGCTGGAAACCCGTATTGCGATCTCATCCGGCGTGAGTATGTGCCGGGGCAGTTCGAGTTCGCGGCGGACCGTCGCTACAACGCCGTGTTCGTGAACCTGGGCGGCATCAAGACCGACGGCTACGACTTGCAGCTGGACTGGGGCATGAATCTGGGCTTCGTGCCCGGCCTGATCACGGCCAATGTCCAGTACAACAAGCTGGAGAGCTTCAAACAGTCACCGTTTGCCGGCGCGGCGTACACCGAGCGCAAGGGCACCTGGGATGCGGGCATGAACTACGACTGGCAGCTGTTCTCTACGCTGGGCTACCAGAACGGGCCGTTCTCGGCGGGCTTGCGCTGGCAGCACAAGCCGGGCCTGAACCCGCCATCCAGTGCGGGCCGCGGGACGTTGCCGGTCAGTGCCCATGACAACTTCGACCTGTTCGGGCGCTGGGGAATCAGTGACCGCTACGAAGTGCGTGCCGGCATCGACAACCTGATGGACAAGGATCCCGGAGTGTTCAATGCCACCTTCATTCAGGGCGACGCCGCGGCGAGCAACAATGCCTTGGGCAGCAGCGTTGTGGGGCAGGACACTTTCGGCCGGCGCTTCTACCTGGCGTTGAAGGTTTCGCTCTGAAGTGACACCCCGGCGTAGTCCACGCCGGGGCTGAAACAGCGCTGGCAGCGCGGGTGGTCAGGCATCACGCGTGTTGCCAGCGCGGCTTCCAGCGTACCGCCGGTGGTGAAGCGGGCGGCATCGTCTGTCAGTGGGCAGGCGTGGAACTGCAGGGTGCCGCCATGCTTCAGCAGTGTGCGGCTGCGTGAGCACGTAGTGTGTTGTTGCGGCACCTGGCTGGCGGGCAGCGTCACGGCGGCTGTCGGCAAGCCCAGGGCACCGACGTCCGGCAACGCCACAACAGGCAGGTCTTCCGGGAGCCAATGGCGACGCAGCAGCTGCCTGAAGTTGTGGGTAACCGCACCCGGATTCTCTCCGGGCGTGATCTGCCGTGTGATGCCGGTGGCAAAGCCGGCGCCATGCAGCAGCCGCAGCCCCTCCAGCGCCTTGCGGAAATTCTTGAAGCCGCGATTGGCGTCGTGCCTTGCTTCGTCGGGGTAGTCGATGCTGACGCGCAGTGACAGCGCATGCGGCGCCGTCCGCAGCTGCGCCAGCTGATGGGCGCGCCGGATGAAGGGCGCGGTGCCATTGGTCAGCACCAGCACCGGCCGCAACTGCAGTGCATGCAGCAGGATCTCGAAGATGCCCTTCAGGATCAGCGGTTCGCCACCGGTGAAGGCGAAACGGCCCACGCCGCGCGCCGCGGCCTCGTCCAGCAGCGGGGCAAGCTCAGCCAGCGTCGGCGCCTGCAGGCGCTGGTCGCCCGGCTTGCTGCCCTCGTGGCAGAAGGGGCAGGAGAGGTTGCAGGCCGTGCCCGTATGCACCCAAAGCTCGTGCAGGGCGCTCAAGGGGATGGAGTCTGGATTGCCCGTGGTCACGGGCGCGGATGTTACCTTGCGGCCGCGCGATGCGCCTGGAAGGCCCCGGACGGCATGGGCTGGCCCAGCAGGAACCCCTGGGCCTCATCGCAGCCCAGTTCGCACAGCAGTTCGAGCTGTCCGCGTTCCTCCACGCCCTCGGCCACCACCCGCATGCCCAGGCTGTGCCCGAGCGTGATGATGGCGCGCACGATGGCGGCATCGTCGCTGTTGCGCAGGATGTCGGCGATGAAGGAGCGGTCGATCTTCAGGCAGCGGGCGGGAAAGCGCTGCAGGTAGCGCAGGTTCGAATAGCCGGTGCCGAAGTCGTCGATGGCCAGGTGCACGCCGGCGCCGCGCAGCTGATTCAGCATGCGGCTCAGGCGGGGTGCATCCTGCACCACCATGCTCTCGGTGATCTCGATTTCGAGCACTTCGGGCGGCAGCTCGAATTCGCGCAGGGTTGCGAGCACGTTGTCCGCGTAACGCTCCTGCTGCAGTTCACGTGGCGAGGCATTGATGGATACCAGCAGGGCCGGGCAGCCGGCTTCCCTCCATGCGCGCATCTGCGCGCAGGCAGCGCGCAGCACGTAGCGGCCGATCTCGATGATCATGCCGGTCTCCTCGGCGATGGAGATGAAGCTCGCCGGATGCACCAGTTCCTCCCCCGGTGCCTGCCAGCGCACCAGCGCCTCGGCGCCCGTGATCAGGCCCGAGGCGACGTCCAGGCGCGGCTGGAAATGCAGCAGCAGCTGGTTGCGCTGGATGGCCTCGCGCAGCCGCTGTTCGGTTTCCATCCGCTCGTTCATCTGCTGGCGCAGCTCCGGGCTGAAGAAGCGCAGCGTGCTGCGGCCCTCGTCCTTCGCCTGATACATCGCCGCGTCGGCGTTTTTCAGCAGCGTTTCTGGATCCCGACCGTGATCGGGATACAGTGCGATGCCGACGCTGCCGTTCACATGGTGCTCGGCACCGTTGAAACGCCAGGGCTGCCCAGTCATCTGCAGCACGCTGCGGGTCAGCTCGCGCGCCGTCGCTTCATCGGCGCCCGGCACCAGCAGCACAAATTCATCGCCACCGACACGCGCCACGGTGCCATCGGCCGGCGCGCAGGCCAGAAGCCGTTCCGACATCACGCACAGCAGTTCATCGCCGGCATGGTGGCCCAGGCTGTCGTTGATGAACTTGAAGCGGTCCAGATCGACGAACACCAGCGCGAAACGGGTGCTGTTGAGCCCGGCTTCGCGCACTGCATCCTGCAGCCGCTCGCGCAGCAGCGAACGATTGGCAAGGCCGGTGAGGTCGTCATAGCGGGCCTGACGCTCGATACGGTTCTTGTACTCGCGCAGTTCGGTCACGTCCTCGACCGTGCCCTCGTAGCAGACCAGGCGGTCGTTGTCGTCATGGACGGCGCGCGCGTTTTCGGAGATCCAGATCATCTGCCCGTCGTGGCGCAGCACCTGCGATTCGAAGCCGCTGACTGAGCCCTGGCGGCGGATCGTCTCGATGAATTCCTGCCGCCTGCGCGGATCGACATACAGCTGCACGCTGATGTTCGACAGGCTGTGCATCAGTTCATGTGGCGTCTCGAAGCCGTAGATGCGGGCCAGCGCCGGATTGGCATCGAGGTAACGGCCGTCGGGCGAAGTGCGGAAGATGCCTTCGATGGCGTTGTCGAACAGGCTCCGGTAGCGGCGCTCCGCATTGCGCAAGGCGCGATAGGTGGATTCGCGCGCGCTGATGTCCTGGATGATGCCTTCCACCGCCAGCACGCTGCCGTCCGCCGCATACAGCCCCACACCACGTTCCCACACCCAGCGCTCGGCGCCAGTGCTGTGGATGATGCGGTACTCCACATCAAACCGCTGGCGGTGCTTCAGCGCCGCATACACGACATTGCGCACCCGCGCGCGGTCTTCCGGGTGCGTGACCTGCTCGAAAGAGGTCTTGTTGTTGAACAGCAGGTCGTCGGGCTGGTAGCCAGTGAGGGCAAGGCAGCCATCACTGACAAATTCCATGGTCCACTGCGAATCCACATGGCAGCGGTACACCATCCCATCGATGTTGGCGATGAGGGTGCCCAGCATGCGTGCCGCTTCCGAGGCAGGGTGCTGGCCATCCGGGAATGGTTCCGCCTGCCTCGCAGGGATTGTTGCCGCAGCCATTGTGATTCCGTAATGTCCTGGCCGGATTCTGCCCACCGCATCGCGACATCAAGGCGGGGCAATTCACACTTTGATTACATGCTGTCGCGGCAGAAATGTTGGTGCTGACATCATTTCCGCTGCACCAATCCAGAGCAGCACTCAGCGCGTGCGCAGCAGCCGGGCCTTGTCGCGTTGCCAATCGCGGTCTTTTTCAGTGGCCCGTTTGTCGTGCTGCTTCTTGCCCTTGGCCAGGCCGACCTTGAGCTTGGCGCGCCCCGCCTTCCAGTAGAGTTCCAGCGGGATCAGCGTGTAGCCGTCGCGCTCCACCGCGCCCACCAGCCGATCGATCTCACCACGGTGCATCAGCAATTTGCGCTGCCGCGTGGGCGCCGTGATGACATGGGTCGATGCCGAGGAGAGGGGCGTGATGTGTGCTCCGACCAGGAATACCTCGCCATGGCTCACCACCACATAGCTCTCCGACAGCTGTACGCGGCCGGAGCGCATGGATTTGACCTCCCACCCCATCAGCGACAGCCCGGCTTCGAGGTGCTCCTCGATGAAGAATTCGTAGCGTGCCTTGCGGTTCTCCGCGATCAGGCTGTCCGCTTGTTTCTGGGCTGTTTTGGTCATGCGTTATTATGCGGCATGCGCCAGATCCGACGCTCGGCACTCGTGGCGGTTACGCCCGAGCGCATGTTCGAGCTCATTAATGACGTGGAACGCTACCCGGAGTTCGTCCCCGGCTGCGCCGCTGCCAGCGTGCTGCAGCGGGGCGAGGACCAGCTGCGCGCGCGGCTCACGGTGGGCAGCGGCATGCTGAGCACTTCGTTCGTCACCCGCAACCGCCTGCTGCGGCCGTATTCCATCCAGATGGACCTGGACGAGGGTCCACTGAAAAGCCTGCACGGCCGGTGGACACTGACCCCTGTGGTGGGCAATGGCATTTCCGGCTGCCGGGTGGAGTTCGACCTCAGCTTCGAGGTTCAGGGCGGCCTGACTGGGCTCGCTCTGGGACCGCTGGTCGAGCGCATGGCGGCATCGCTGGTGGATGCCTTCGTCGCGAGGGCCCGGCAGCTGGGGCCGGCAACGCCGGCAGTTGTCGTCTAGCCGGCCCCACCGGCAGCCGGCGCTGGCGCCGCTGGCGTGGTGCCCGCCTTGGGTGCAGCGTCGCCTTCCATGTGGTCCACCTTGTCGTCCTTGAACCACACCGTCAGGCGCTTGGTCTCGGGCTTGTACCGACGGCCGGCGTCCACATGGTAGTAGTAATCCCAGCGGTCGGTATTGAAGCCATTCGGCACCATCGGCGTGCCCAGCAGGAACATCACCTGTGAGCGGGTCATGCCGGATTCCAGCTGGTTGACCTGCTCGGGGTTCAGCACGTTGCCCTGCTGCACCGGCATGCGGTACAGACAGCCGCCGGCAAGCAGCAGCACGGAAACCAGGGCGAGACGGGTGGCCATTCGGGTGGGATGCATGGTGGTTCGCTTGGGCTCGGCGGTCCTGTAAACTCCACATATTACCTGACAGTTGAGGAGCCCATCCATGGAAGGCAAAGACCTGCGCAGTGCCGGGCTCAAGGTAACCCTGCCGCGGCTGAAGATCCTCGAGATCCTGGAAGACGGCGGCATGCGCCACAAGTCGGCCGAGGATATCTACAAGGCCCTGCTGGGCCTGAACGAGGATATCGGGCTCGCCACCGTATACCGCGTCCTGACCCAGTTCGAGGCGGCGGGCCTGGTCACGCGGCATCATTTCGAGGACGGCATGGCCGTGTTCGAGCTCAATCGCGGCGACCACCACGACCACATCGTGTGCATCGAGTGCAACAAGGTGGAGGAGTTCGTGGACAGCGGGATCGAGGAGCGGCAGAAAGCCATCGCGCGCCAGCATGGCTACACACTGCATGATCATTCCATGATCCTGTATGGCCGCTGCAGCGACTGCCTGGCCAAGGCCGGCAGCGGGCGCAAGGCCTCCCACGCCTGACCGGTCGGGCTTGAAGCTAGCCTGCGCGGTCGGCGGCGCGGCGCATGCGCGCCGTGTCGCCCCGTGAATTCGGCGACAGCAGCATCTCGCGGGCATGCGCCAGCGCCTTGTCGGTGACCTGCGCGCCGCCCAGCATGCGGGCGATTTCCTGCACGCGCTCCTGGCCCGCCAGCTCGTTGAGGCTGGTGCGCGTGGTCTTGCCGTCGGTGAGCTTCACCACCCGCAGGTGATGGTGACCTTGCGCGGCCACCTGCGGCAGGTGCGTGACGCACAGCACCTGGCTGCGGGCGCCGAGCTCGCGCAGCTGCTTGCCCACCACCTCCGCGATGGCACCGCCGATGCCGGCGTCCACCTCGTCGAACACCATGCAATGGCGCCCGTCGGCCATGCACGCTACCTGCACGGCCAGTGACAGGCGGGCCAGCTCGCCACCGGAGGCGACCTTGGCCAGCGCGCGCAGCGGCTGGCCGGGGTTGGCAGTGACGCGGAACTCGATCTGGTCCAGCCCGTGCGGCTGCGGCTCGGCGGATTCATGCGGCGTGATCTCGACCTGGAAGCGGCCACCCGTCATGCCCAGCAGTGCCATGCGTGCCGAGATTTCCTTGCTGAAGATGGCCGCGGCTTCGCCGCGTGATTCGGACAGCTGCGTCGCGAGCTGGCGGTAGGTTTCCAGGGCCGCGGTCTGCTGCTGGCGCAGCGCGGTGACATCCTGCTCGGCTGATTCCAGGCTCGCAAGCTCCGCCTGCAGCGCGATGCGATGCTCGGGCAGGCTGCCGACCGGCTGGCGATGCTTGCGGGCCAGTTCCTCGGCCGCAGCCAGGCGCTTCTCGACGGTGGCCTGGCGGGCGTTGTCCAGATCCAGGCCGCCAGCGTAATGCGCAAGCTCACGCGCCGCCTCCGTGATGCGGATGGCTGCCTCATCCAGCAGCGGCACCACGGCCTGCAACGCAGGATCGACGCCGAGCAACGGCTTGAGTGCGGACTGGGCACGGGCGATGCGCGCCTGGGCGGTGTCGTCTTCCCCGTCATACAGCAGCTGGGCAGCGAGGCGCGTGCCCTCGATCAGGCGGCCGTGATTGCCCAGCCGCGTGGCTTCTGCAGCCAGCTCCTGCGCTTCGCCAGGACGCAGGTCCAGCGCCGTGAGTTCAGTGACCTGGTAGCGCAGCGTCTCAAGGCGGGCATCGCGATCGCGCAGCCGCGATTCGATCTCCAGCACGCGGTTCAGCAACGCCAGCCATTCCGAATGCGCCTGCGCCACGCCGCTGGCCAGGCTTTCGAGCTTGCCGTAGTGATCGAGCAGCTCGCG
>JBEVNO010000087.1:0-22351 GCA_040508085.1 Steroidobacteraceae bacterium | reverse complement strand
TCGCCGGTGAACTCGCGCATGATGTCCTGGATCGCCTTGTTGCGCTTCAGCAGGATGTTGTAGGCGAACACCGCCGGCACCGCGACCACGAGGCCCAGCGCCGTCATGATGAGCGCCTCACCCACGGGACCCGCCACCTTGTCGATCGAAGGCTGACCCGACAGACCGATCTTGATGAGCGCGTTCAGAATGCCGTACACCGTGCCGAGCAGTCCGACGAACGGAGCCGTCGAACCCACCGTGGCCAGGAACGACAGACCACCCGACAGCTTGCTGTTCAGGTTATCCACGGCGCGGTTCAGCGCCATGCTCAGCCAGTCGCGCAGGCTGATGCGATCGCCCAGGCGGCCTTCGTGATGCGCAGCAGCGCGGATGGCGCTCTCGGCGATGTCACGGAAGTCGTCATCCTTCGGCAGGCGGTCGGCGCCTTCACGGGCAGACCCTGCGGCCCAGAAGTTCTTTTCCACGTTCTTGGCAGACTTGCCCAGGCGGTACTGATCCCAGTACTTGGTGAACGTGATGTACCAGGACACCAGCGACATGATCAGCAGGATCACGAGGATGGTGTACGACACGGGTGTGCCGTGATCAATCAGGGCACCGAAACCATACGGGTTGGCTGCGGGAGCGGCCGCATCGGCAGCAATGGCTACTTCACTCATTTGTTTCCTCGACTACTGAACAAATTCCGTACGGGACGGTTTGGTTGGATTTAAGAACTTGCGAGACACTGAACACGAACAAAACTCTTGAAGACTCAGCCGCCATCCTTCAACGAGAAGGAAACCGGCAGCAGGAAGCACTGGGCGACCGGCTTGCCATCTTCGGTGGCGGGCTTGAAACGATACTGCTTGGCCAGGCGCACACCGGCCTCATCGAGGCGGGCGATGCCCGAACCCTCGCCGACGGCAGCTTCGGTGACGCGACCGTTGACGCCTACGCACAGGCGCACGCGCAGCTTGCCCTCTTCACCGAGGTTGCGCGAGGTGCTGGGATAGTAATCGAAGGTGTCCGGCTTGTAGGTGACGACCGCCTTGGTGGCAGCGACCGGCGGACGCGGCGGCGCGGGCGGGGCCGGCGGCTGCGGGGTGGGGTCGGTGGTGATGGGCGCCTGCAGCGCGGTCGGCGGCGGATCGGACGGGATCTGGATGTCCACCAGTACCGGCGGCACCTGCACCGGCGGCAGTTCCATCCTGACCTCCGGCGGCGGCGGCGGCGGCTCTTCCGGTTTCACCTCGTTGATGATCTCGGCCTTGATGGGCTCGGTGATCGACTGCACGAACTTGACCGCGAAGCCGCTCTTCAGTGCCCACAGCAGCACAATATGGAAAGCGATAAGGATGAACAGGAAGGCGCCACGGCGTGAGAGCCAGTTGCTGCCTTCGGATTGTGTGTATACGCCCATGTCTGCTTTCTCTCGTCGAAGCTCAAGCCCTTGCGGGCTCCCTGTTTGATCCGAAGGAACTTAGCGGCCTTCTTTCCGTGACGCAAGTCTCATCGCAAATGAACCTTAGAACGGTTAACCGGCACAACCGCCCTGCCCTGCTCGCGGCGCCCTCGTACGCATGTCAACTGCATCTGGATTCAGATTGCATCATGAGCTCATTGCGTTACAGCACCACGACTGGCGCTGCTCACCGTCTTCGCATACTTGGCCAGCACGCCGCGCGTTGCGTAGGGCCGCGGCGCTTGCCACGCCTTCAGGCGCCGCTTCAACTCCGCTGCGCTCAACGCCACTTCGATGCGGTGCCCGGCAGCATCGATAGTGATCACATCGCCATTCTTCAGCAAGCCGATCGGGCCGCCAAGCGCGGCCTCCGGAGTGACGTGACCTACGACAAAGCCATGGCTGCCGCCAGAAAAACGTCCGTCGGTGATCAGCGCGACTTTATCACCCAGGCCCAGCCCCATGATGGCGCCTGTAGGACTGAGCATTTCCCGCATCCCCGGGCCGCCCACGGGGCCCTCGCCGCGGATGACTACCACATCGCCGGCCTTCACCTTGCCCGCGAGGATGGCTGCCGTGGCGCGTTCCTCGCCCTCGAACACACGCGCCGGGCCGCTGAATGACAGACCCTCCTTGCCGGTGATCTTCGCCACCGCGCCGTCCGGGGCAAGGTTTCCGTACAGCACCACCAGGTGGCTGTCCTTCTTCACCGGCTGCTCGAAGGGTTTGATTACCGTCTGCTGCGCGGGGTAATCGGCCACCGTGCGCAGGTTCTCGGCCACCGTGCGGCCGGTGACCGTCATGCAATCGCCGTGCAGCAGGCCCTTCTGCAGCAGGCGCTTCATCAGCGGCTGGATGCCGCCGATGGCGATGACCTCGGACATCAGGTAGCGCCCGCTCGGGCGTACATCGGCCAGCACCGGCACGCGCTTGCCGACGCGCACGAAATCATCCAGCGTGAGCTTGACACCGGCCTCGTGCGCGATCGCCAGCAGGTGCAGCACGGCATTGGTGGAACCCGCCAGCGCGATGGTGACGGTGATGGCGTTCTCGAAGGCCTTCTTCGTGAGGATCTGCTGCGGCGTGATGCCGGCGCGCAGCAGCTGCACCACGGCTTCACCGGCGCGATGGCAATCGCGCAGCTTCTCGTCCCCGACGGCTTCCTGCGCCGAGCTGCCAGGCAGCGACAGGCCCAGCGCTTCGATGGCCGAAGCCATGGTGTTGGCGGTGTACATGCCGCCACAGCTGCCGGGGCCGGGAATCGCCGTGCGCTCCACCTCCAGCACCTGGGCGTCGGTGAACTTGCCGCTGGCATGGCCGCCCACCGCTTCGAACACCGACACGATGTCGGTGTGGCCCGCGCCCGGACGGATGGTGCCGCCGTAGACGAATACCGCCGGGCGGTTCATGCGGGCGATGGCCATGGCACACGCCGGGATGTTCTTGTCGCAGCCACCAATGGCCACGAAGCCATCGAAGCCCTCGGCGCCCACCACGGTCTCGATGGAATCGGCGATGACCTCGCGCGACACCAGCGAATAGCGCATGCCGGGCGAACCCATCGAGATGCCGTCAGACACCGTGATGGTGTTGAACAGCACACCCTTGCCGCCCGCCGCATCGGCGCCAGCTACTGCCTGCCGTGCCAGCTGGTCGATGTGCATGTTGCAGGGCGTGACATTGGCCCAGGTGGAGGCAATGCCCACCTGCGGCCGCGTGAAATCGGCGTCGGTGAACCCTACCGCGCGCAGCATGGCGCGCGCCGGCGTGTTCTTCAGGCCATCGACCACGAGGCTCGAATGCTGGCGGGGATCAAACTGCTTGCTGGTCTTGGTGGTCATGGCGAGGAAAGTCCTGTTCTGGCGTGTTTCATGCGATTGAAGCCAATGGCGCCGGCCAGCGTCATGCCGAAGGGCAGCAGCAGGGCCAGCCGCCCCGCCCCCGGCGCGTAGCGCTCCAGCAGCGTGTAGGTGATGGCGCCGACTGGCGGGGCAATCAGCCCGCGCATGCCGGTCAGCGTCACGTTTACGCCCATATATTGCTGCACCTTGCCGAGCGATGCGAAATCGTTGGGGCCGAGGTTCCAGCCCAGATGGGCGCCGGCCGTGGAGATGCCATAGAGCACTGCGGCAGGCCACAGCAGCCACGGCGCGTGCAGGTACAGCGCAATGATCGAAACCGCCATGCCTGCCACCAGCACCCAGCACTGCCGGGCGCGGAAATCGATCACGTGCCCGGCGTCGAACAGCCGCGCCCACATGGGCGTGAACAGCGGCACGCACAGCAGCGGGATGATGGTCAGGATGGCCACCTGCTGCGCCACCGGCAGGTGCATCTGGTCGGTGAGCAGGATGACCATCTGCCCGGCGATCATCAGGTTGCCGGCGCCATACAACGCCATCCAGGTCATGAATCGCCGGTAGTGCGGATCCGTGCGCAGCACCTCGCGCATGATGCGGAAGCTGAACACCTCGGTGGCGCCGAGCTCGGCGCGCTCGGCCGCGCGCAGCCGGAACGACTGGCGCACGCGGATGCGCCGGCACAGCCAGGCAGCCGCCAGCCCCGCCGCCCCGACCAGGAGGTAGAGCAGGCGCGAGCGCTCGGGATGCGTCTCCAGCACCAGTGCCGCCAGCGCGGCGGTGGCAGCCATGCCCAGCGAGGAGGCCATCACGATGCGCCCCGTCATGCGCGCAATGACATGGCGTGGGTAGTTCGCGCTCCACACGGCGGCGCGGACGGTGAGCACGCCTGCCCACACCACCCGCGCCAGCAGTACCGACAGCACCGTGAAGGCAAGGCCCGTGGAGGCCCGCGGGAACAGGCCGATCGCCCCTACCACCACGCCGAAGACAGCCAGCAGCCACACCAGCAGCCGGATGCGTTCGCGCCCGTGGGCGAGGTTGGCCCACAGGAAACTGGTCATGTTGGCGAAGGCCGGCGAGCCGCTGACGAAGGCCACGGCGAGATTCAGCAGCTCCGGTTGCACCAGGCCCGTGAAGCCCCGCTTGACCAGCACCGCGGCGGTGGCGCCCTCCACCAGGCCGAGCGTGCAGCCCGCCAGCAGCCAGGGCAGGCGCTCGCGCCGGTACAGGCCCAGCGCGAGCTGGGACGGGTCCTGGCTGCCGATGCGGCGCTGCGGTGGCGCGTCCACCGTCAGGCGTAGCGCTGCAGCAGCAGTGCGGCCACCGCGCGGATGCCCTGCGCCTCGGCGCCCAGTGGCCGGCCGGCCCGGTCGCGCGGGTTCCAGCCGTAGATGTCCAGATGCAGCCAGCGTGAAGGGTCGTTGACGAAGCGGCGCAGGAACAGCGCCGCCGTGATCGAACCGGCCATGCCGCCGGCCGGCGCGTTGTTCATGTCGGCGATGCGGCTGCCGAGGTCTTCATCGTAGGGGTCCCACAGCGGCATGGGCCAGAGCGGGTCGGCCAGCAAACGGCCGCAATCCTGCAGATGGCGCAGCAGCTCCGGGTTCCCCGAATAGATGGGCGGCAGTTCCGCACCCAGCGCCACGCGCGCGGCCCCGGTGAGGGTCGCGAAATCGATGATGAGGTCGGGGGATTCCTCAGCCGCACAGGTGAGTGCGTCGGCCAGTACCAGGCGGCCTTCGGCATCGGTATTGGTGATCTCGACGCTGAGCCCCTTGCGCGAGCGCCATACATCACCGGGCCGCTGCGCGTGGCCGTCGACGCTGTTTTCCACGGCCGGGATGAGTACCCGCAGATCGATGGGTGCATGCTGCTCCAGCAGCAGCTGGGCCGTGGCCAGCGCCGCGGCGGCACCGCCCATGTCTTTTTTCATCAGTGCCATGCCGGCGGAGGCCTTCATGTCGAGGCCGCCCGTATCGAAGCACACGCCCTTGCCGACCAGGGTTACACGCGGCGCACCTGGGCGTGCAAAGCGCAGGTCGAGCAGCCGCGGTGCGCGCGGACTGCCCTGCCCCACGGCGGCAATGAGCGGAAAGCCGCGTGCAAGCTCCGCGCCGCTGATCACCGCCAGCGAGCCATTCTGCCGGGCCGCAAAATCCGCCGCTTCACGCTCGAGCTCAGCCGGACCCAGATCGTTGGCAGGCGTGTTGATGAGATCGCGCGCCCAGGCGGTGGCGCTGGTGGCGGCGGCCACATAGGCCAGATCGACGCCGGGTGGCGCGTCAAGGTGCGGGCGGCGTGGCGCGTCGGCGCGGCCGCGATAACGCAGGAAGCGATAGCCGCCATAGGTCCAGCCCAGCGTGAACGGCAGCGCCATCACCGCCGTGGCCTCGGCCAGCCGGTAACTGTCGCCAGGCAGTCGATCGGCGAGGCTGGCCGCCAGCCAGAACCAGCCATGCGGTTCGCTGATGCCGCGGCCCAGGCCCACCACCACGGCGGCCCTGCCGCCCTGTTCATCCGGCAGCAGCATCCAGCGGCCGCGCTCGGGCTGGAAATCTGCTGCCTCCAGCCAGGCGCGTATGCGCGCTGGCTGGGCGGTGCGCCATGCTGCGAAATCCGCCTCGTTGACGGCGTGCAGTGGCAGCGTGTTATCGGTCACTGAGTCAGGCACAAACCCATTCTAAGGGATACCCATCGCTGACGCGTCAGCAATTGGCCGGTTTAGCGTTATAATCGCCGGCTCTGTTACGTCTGTTCATCACGGAGTTAGTTATGCGTTTGTTTGGACCGAAGGATGTCGACAAAACCGCCCTGCGCAAAGCACGTATCGCAGTCCTGGGCTATGGCAGCCAGGGACGCGCGCATGCACTGAACCTGAAGGACAGCGGATTCGACGTAGTAGTCGGCGTGCGCAAAGGGGACAGCTGGAACCAGGCGAAGAAGGACGGCCTCGCCGTGATGCCGCCGGTCGATGCCGTGAAGGACGCGAAGCTCGTCGCCGTGCTGGTGCCCGACACCACGCAGAAGGCGCTGTATGCCGAGATCAAGGATGCGCTGCCGCAGGGTGCGACGCTGCTGTTCGCCCACGGTTTCAACATCCACTTCAAGCAGATCAAGCCACGCAAGGATCTGGATGTGGTGCTGATCGCGCCGAAGGGCCCGGGCGGCCTGGTGCGTCGCCAGTACCAGCAGGGTCGTGGCGTGCCGGCGCTGATCGCCGTGGCGCAGGATGCCTCGAAGAAAGGCTTCAGCAAGGCGCTGGCCTATGCCCATGGCATCGGCAGCACCCGCGGTGGCGTGCTGCAGACCACCTTCGCCGAAGAGACCGAGACCGACCTGTTCGGTGAGCAGGCCGTGCTCTGCGGTGGCACCTCCGATCTGGTGCTCACCGGCTTCGAGACGCTGGTGGAAGCCGGCTACCAGCCGGAAGTGGCCTACTACGAAGTGCTCCATGAACTGAAGCTCATCGTCGACCTGCTGCATGAAGGCGGTCTCGCCAAGATGCACAAGTACATCAGCACGACGGCCAAGTGGGGCGACATGACCCGCGGCCCGCGCGTGGTGAACAAGGCCACGAAGAAGGAAATGAAGAAGATCCTCGGCGAGATCCAGAACGGCAAGTTTGCCCGGCAGTGGATCTCCGAGAACAAGACCGGCCTGAAGAAGTACAACAAGCTGATGAAGGCCGATCTGAACCACAAGATCGAGAAGGTCGGAGCCAAGCTGCGCGAGCGCATGCCCTGGCTCTCGGACGAACGCGCCTAACAGGAGATACGAAGCGCCATGCCCATTCCCGCAACGCCCTACATCTGGTTCAACGGCAAGCTGGTCCCCTGGGAGAAGGCGACGGTACATGTACTGTCGCATGCCCTGCACTACGGCTCGTCGGTGTTCGAAGGTGTACGCGCGTACGCGACTCACAAGGGCGTGGCGATCTTCCGCCTCGGTGACCACACGCGCCGGCTGTTCGACTCGGCGAAGATCTACCGCATCCAGATCCCCTTCACGCCGGAGCAGATCAACGCTGCCTGCCGTGAAGTGATCGCGGTGAATGACCTGAAGAACGGCGCCTATCTGCGGCCGGTCGCTTTCCGCGGCTACGGCGAGATCGGCGTCGCGCCGAAGATCGACCCGCCGGTGGAAACGGCCATCGCGGCCTGGGAATGGGGCAAGTATCTGGGTGCGGATTCCGAGGCCGAGGGCGTGGATGTGTGCGTCTCCTCCTGGCAGCGCGTCGCGCCCAACACATTGCCCGCCATGGCCAAGGCAGCCGGCAACTATCTTTCCAGCCAGCTGATCAGCATGGAGGCGAAGCGACTGGGCTTCGTCGAAGGCATTGGCCTCGCGCCGGATGGCACGGTCAGCGAGGGCGCGGGCGAAAACCTGTTCCTGGTGCGGGACGGGGTCATCCACACGCCCGGCTTTGCCCATTCGGTGCTGGGCGGCATCACGCGCGATTCGATCATCAAGCTGGCGCGGGGGCTGGGTTACGACGTGCTCGAAGGTTCGATTCCGCGCGAGATGCTGTATATCGCGGACGAACTGTTCTTCACCGGCACCGCTGCTGAAGTAACGCCCATCCGCTCGGTGGACCGCATCACCGTCGGCAGCGGCAAGCGCGGCCCCATCACCGAACAGCTGCAGAAGGCCTTCTTCGGCCTGTTCACGGGCGCGACGCCGGATACCCATGGCTGGCTGGACACGGTCGACATGGCGGCAAAGCGCGCGGCCATCGCTTGAGTGCTGGCATGAGCGCACCGAAAACCCTGTTCCAGAAAGTCTGGGAGCGGCACGAGGTCGTGCCGCAGACCGCCGATACGCCGGCAGTGCTCTACATCGACCTGCACCTGATCCACGAGGTGACTTCCCCGCAGGCCTTCAGCGAGCTGCGCTCGCGTGGCCTCAGGATGCGCCGCACGGACCGCACGCTGGCGACGATGGACCATTCCACGCCCACCCGTACCGAACAGGTGTTCGGGGGCGTACCCATCGGCATCGAGTCGGCCGCGAAACAGGTACGCCAGCTGGAGCTCAACTGCGCCGAGTTCGGCGTGGAACTGCTGAACATGGCGAGCGACAAGCGCGGCATCGTGCATGTGATCGGCCCGGAACTGGGGGCCACCCAGCCCGGCAAGACCATTGTCTGCGGCGACAGCCACACCAGCACGCATGGGGCATTCGGAGCGCTGGCTTTCGGCATCGGCACCACCGAGGTGGGCCATGTGTTCGCCACGCAATGCCTGCTGCAGAGCAAGCCCAAGACTCTCGCCATCAATGTCACTGGCCGCCTCAAGCCGGGTGTGACGGCCAAGGACATCGTGCTGGCCATCATCGGCCAGATCGGCGTTGGTGGCGGCACCGGGCATGTGATCGAGTTCCGTGGCGAGGGCATCCGCGCGCTCGATATGGAAGAGCGCATGACCATCTGCAACATGGCCATCGAGGCCGGCGCGCGCGCCGGCATGATCGCGCCGGACGAGGTCACCTTCGCCTACCTGAAGGGCCGGCAGCGTGTGCCGCAGGGGGCCGACTGGGATGCCGCGGTAGCCGACTGGCGGTCGCTCGCAGGTGATGAAGGAGCTGTGTTCGATCGCGAAGTGTCGATCGATGCCTCGCAACTGCAGCCGATGATCACCTGGGGCACGCATCCAGGCATGGTGGCGCCGGTGAGCGGCATCGTGCCGCTGAACAGTGATGACCCGGTGTTCGACCGCGCCCTGGCCTACATGGGCTTCGCAGCCGGCCAGCAGCTCTCCGGTGCGCCGATCAACGTGGTGTTCATCGGCAGCTGCACCAACTCGCGCCTCTCGGACCTGCGGGCCGCCGCGGGCGTGATGAAGGGCCGCAAGGTCGCGGCCGGCGTGCAGATGCTGGTGGTGCCGGGCTCGCAGCAGGTGAAGAAGCAGGCGGAGGCTGAGGGCCTGGACCGCATCTTCAAGGATGCCGGCGCCGACTGGCGCGAATCGGGCTGCTCCATGTGCCTGGGGATGAACGGCGACACCGTCGCCAAGGGCATGTATTCGGTGTCCACCAGCAATCGCAATTTCGAAGGCCGCCAGGGTGTGGGCGCCCGCACCTTGCTCGCCAGCCCGCTGACCGCGGCGGCATCGGCAATACGCGGCACGATCACTGATCCGCGGGAGCTCATGTGATGGAACCGCTGGTACGCATTGCCTCACGCACCGCCGTGATGCCCGTCAGCGACATCGACACCGACCAGATCATCCCGGCGCGCTTCCTGCGAACCACCGTGAAGGACGGCCTGGGCGCGCAGCTGTTTGCCGACTGGCGCTATGCCGCGGATGGCACGCCCAATCCGGATTTCCTGCTGAACCGTCCTGAAGCCGCCGGCTGCAGCATCCTCGTGGCCGGCGACAACTTCGGCTGCGGCTCCTCGCGCGAGCACGCGCCCTGGGCGCTGACGGATTTCGGCTTCCACGCCGTGGTCAGCACCAGCTTCGCCGACATCTTCCGTTCCAACTCGCTGAAGAACGGGCTGGTGCCGGTCGTGGTGGATGCGGCGACGTTGCAGTGGCTGATCGCCAACCCCGGTGCCGAGGTGGTGGTTGACCTGGAAAGCACTTCGCTGCAGCTGCCCGATGGTCGCGCCGTGAAATTCCCGCTCGAGCCTTTCGCGCGCTACTGCCTGATGCAGGGCGTTGACCAGCTCGGCTACCTGCTGTCGCAGAACGCGGCCATTACCGCGTACGAACAGCGCCACATCGTGCGCTGACGCGGCCGCCGCAACTTCCAGTCAAGGACATCCATGAACGCAGACATCACCGTACTCGGTGGCGACGGCATTGGCCCTGAAGTCACGCGCGAGGGCGTGCTGGCGCTGCAGAAGATCGCGCAGGTCTTCGGTCATCACTTCCAGTTCGACGCCCAGGATTTCGGTGGCGTGGCGATCGATCGCCATGGCGATCCGCTGCCGCAGGCCACCCTCGACAGCTGCCTGAAATCCGACGCCATACTGCTGGGCGCGATCGGCGGCCCGAAGTGGTCGGCGCCGGATGCGAAGCTGCGGCCCGAGACTGGTCTGCTGAAGCTGCGCCGCGACCTGGGCGTCTATGCCAACCTGCGGCCGGTGGCCGTGCACCCTGCCCTGGCAGATTCCACCACGCTGAAGGCGGAGATCGTGCGCGGCGTGGACCTGGTATTCGTGCGCGAGCTCACCGGCGGCATCTACTTTGGTGCCAAGACGCGCGCTGCAGACTCGGCCAGCGACCTGTGCAGCTATACCGCCGCCGAGATCGAACGCGTCACGCGCGTGGCGGGCCGGCTGGCGCAGGCTCGCCGCGGCAAGCTCACCTCCATCGACAAATCCAACGTGCTGGAGACCTCCCGCCTGTGGCGCGAAGTGGTCACGCGGGTGATGCGGGCGGAATTCGCCGATGTGGCCGTGGAGCACATCCTGGTGGATGCGGCGGCCATGCACCTGATCCGCCGGCCCTCGGACTTCGATGTCATCGTCACCGAGAACATGTTCGGCGACATCCTGACGGACGAGGCATCGATGCTGGCGGGCTCGCTCGGGCTGTCGCCTTCGGCGTCACTGGGTGATGGCAAACGCGGCCTGTACGAACCCATCCATGGCTCGGCACCGGATATCGCGGGCCGGGGCATTGCCAATCCGGTGGGCACCATCCTGTCGGCGGCGCTGCTGCTGCGGCATTCGCTGGGCCTGGAAGCCGAGGCGCGCGCCATCGAGCTGGCCGTGTCGCGGGCGCTCGAACAGGGTCTGCGCACCGCCGACATTGCTTCCGGCGGCCAGGCGGTGAGCACCGCTGCAGCCGGCGCTGCTATCACCGCGCTGATCCAGCGCGGCTGAGCGGCCGCTCAGAGCCGATGGCGGGCCTTCAAAATGTCCGCCGCCCTCTCGCCGATCACCACGCATGGCGCCATGGTGTTGCCGCTGGTCACGTTGGGCATTATCGATGCGTCCGCGATGCGCAGCTTCTCGATGCCATAAACCGCCAGCTTGCCATCGACGACAGACATCTCATCGCGCCCCATCTTCGCCGTGCAGGACTGGTGCCAGTAGGTCACGGCAGAGTCGCGCAGGAAAGTCTCCATCGCGCTGCGGTCCAGATTCCCCGGCATTGCTTCGCGCTTGAGCAGGTGCCTGAACGGCGCGCCGGTATTCAGCTGGCGACTCAGGTCCACGCTGACAAATGCCGACTTCAGATCGTCGGGATGGGAAAGCGTGTTCGCCTCGATCACTACGGCATCCTCCACGTCCGGTCCGGATAGATGCACTGAACCCCGGCTCCGGGGGTGAGCGAGACCTGCAAAGACCATCCAGCCATGCCGCGGCACGCCGCGCGCGGCCGTTTCCGGCGTCGGCACCGGGAACTCGAGCTGGCAATGGAAGATGTCCGGCTGCAGCAGCCCGGCATCGCTCTTCCAGTAGAAGGTAGCCTCCGAACCGCCGTTCCCCACTGACTGGGGCTCGCTGGATTCGAAGATGCAGCCGAAAGACACATGATCCTGATGATTGCGCCCCACGCCTGGCAGGTGCTGCACGACCGGAATGCCATGCTGACGCAGCTCGGCCTGCGGCCCGATACCCGATTGCATCAGCACCTTGGGTGTATGGATGGCGCCCAACGAGAGAATCACCTCGCGCTCCGCCAGGTAGCGCCGGCGCTGCCCCGCCTCGATGACCTCCACACCGGCGACGGTGGTGCCTTTGAAGACCAGCCTGCTGACGAGGGCGCGCGTGCGCACCGTCAGGTTCGGCTGGCCCAGCCGGGGTGCCATATACGACCGGAAGATGTTTGCGCGCTCGCCATTCCTGACGATCAGGTCGTTGAGGGCGGCGCCACCGCGGCCTTCCATCATCGCGCCATTGGGACTGTCGAAGGTCGGAAACCCCAGCGACCTGGCCGCCTCCAGCATCGCCAGCGCAACCGGCTGCGGATTGCGGGCGGTCTCTACGTGCACCGGCCCCGCCGTGCCCCGCAGGGGATCGGGTGCACCCTGCCAGTTCTCGATGCGCCGGTAGATCTCCAGTACCGACCGGTAGCCCCAGGCATCGTCGCCGGCTTCCGCGGCAAAATGCTCCCAGTCGCTGCGGTGGCCGCGGGCCCAGAGCATGACGTTGATGCTGGAACCGCCGCCCAGCACCTTGCCCATGTTGAGCGGAATGGAACGATTGTTGAGATGGGGATTGGGCTGTGCGACGAAGGCCCAGTCGCGCTCGGATCCGAGGTTCGACACCCACCGGGCCGGTGTCGCGACCTCGGGCACCTCATCGCTGCCGCCGGCTTCCAGCAGCAGCACACTGACCTGCGGGTTCTCCGCCAGGCGTGCCGCGACGGCCGAACCGGAAGGGCCGGCACCACAGACGATGAAGTCGTAACGCTGATCCGGGATCGGTGAATAAGTAGCCATGCAGAATCCGTCCGTTGCCGTGATTGGTGGTGAGCTCAGCGGGACAGCGCTTCTGCCGCGTCCACGATCAGATCGACCACTGCCTGCGGCTGTGACATGAACACTGCGTGGCTGGCCTTCACTTCGACTGCTTTGCTGCCCGCGCGGCGGGCCATCATCCGCATCAGGTCGGGATGAATCGCGCGATCCTGCGCAGCCACGAGCGCCCAGCTCTTCCTGGTCTTCCAGGCAGCCTCCTTGATGGGCGTGTCGAAGCTGGCCTTAGAGGGGAATACCTGCGAACGGGCCATGAAGGCTGCGTCGGCCGGCGGCAGGTCCGCGGCAAAGTCCTGTGCATAGACTTTCGGATCCAGATACAGGAACTCATCCGCCGTTGCACTGATGCCACTGGTCGCCGCTGGCATTTTCGCCGCGAGCTGCAGCAGCGTCTCGCCCGCATCGGGCTGGAACGCGGCGATGTAGACGAGCCCGGCGACGTTGCCCGCGCTGCCCGCCTCGGTGATCACCATCCCGCCGTAACTGTGCCCGACCAGGATGGACGGCCCCGCCTGCAGGTCGAGGATGCGCCGTGTGGCCTGGACGTCGGCCTCCAGCGAGGTCATGGGCGGCTGCACGATGGTGACGTTGTAATCGCGGGCCACAAGCAGGTCGTGGACCTTGCGCCATCCGGAGCCGTCGGCAAGCGCGCCGTGAACGATGACTACATTCTTGACCTGCGCGGCTTGGGCCGGAGCGAAAGCGGACAGTCCGAGCGTCAGTATGCCGGCCAGCAGCAATGAAGGATGAGTGAGTCGCATGGTGATTTTCCTCTGGTTGAATCCGTGGAGCGGATGATGGGTAAAACACCATGAAATGTGCTTTCTGATATCGGGCCCGTGCTTTTATTATTTTTCCCGTTGCAGTATTTTCCTGCGCATTCCTTTCATTTCACGGGCTCTTATGGAAGCTTCTCTCACACCGCTTCTGGATCACATCGATCTGAAGATCCTGCGTACGCTGCAGGCCGCGGGGCGGCTGACGAATGCCGAGGTGGCACAGCGGGTGAATGTGAGCCCGGCCACCTGCCATCGGCGCGTGCAGCGATTGTTCGCTGAGGGCTACATCACCGGGGTCCGGGCGCAGATCGCTCCCGCGTCGGTTGGGCTGGGTTCGCTGGTGATGGTTGGCGTGGTGCTCGATCGTTCAACGCCGGAGAGCTTCGGGGCCTTCGAGAAAGCGGTGCTGAAGCTGAAGGACGTTCTCGACTGTGTGCTGGTTGCCGGCGACTTCGATTACCTGCTGAAGATCCGCGTCCGCGACATGGCGGACTTCAACAAGCTGCATGGAGACAAGCTGATCGCGCTGCCCGGGGTCCGGCAGACGCGGACTTTCTTCGTCATGAAGACCGTCAAGGAGAATGCCGGCCTGCCGTTCTGATGCACCGGGCGGCCCGGCGCCGTTTCAGATGATGGCGCCTGACGGCTGCCTTGCAGCCTGCGAAGTCGAGCCCAGGGTCACTGCGCGGGCTCGGGGACGATCGTCTTCATCGTCACGGCATGCACCACCGAGGGGTTGTCGCGCAGCCTCACATACAGCCCGTCATCGCCAGGATGGGGCACCAGCAGTGCATGGCCTGCAAAACCTTCCGGCACTTGCACCGGCTGCTCGAAGCCGGGCCCGCGCCCCACCGCCTCGATGAGATAGAGATCGGAGCCGGACAGGCTGCATGTGGCGTCGCTGCTCGCAGCGCAGGTGAGCGCATCCAGTTCAGGCACGCGGATCAGGGTGACCAGGGGCTTCCAGTCGCCCTGCACCTCATCGGCAACCACGCGGAAGCGCAGTGGCCCGAACGCGTCAGGCCCGAATTCCCGCGCCGGATCCAGCGAGGCGACCACCACCCCGGCGCCGGCGCGCCGGAGCTGGTTCTTTGCGAGGGTCAACGTGGCAGCGAACAGTCCGTCGCGCGAGGCGATCTCCACGCGCTCGTTGGCGCCGAAACCCTTGGCCGAGTTGGAACGCAGCGAAAAGGTCAATGTGCCCCCGAGCGGCAGTTCATCGTTGTTGGCCATGAGAATGCGGGCCTCGTCCCCGGAAGGAGGCAGGCGCACGCTCTTGTCGATCAACGTGGCCCCCGGGCGCGCCGGCAGCACATTGGCGCGCAACGCCAGAGTGCGCCCATCGTTCAGTGAAACCCTGACACTGAGCGGATCGCCGGCGTTCATTTGCGTGGCCCTGGGGGCGGTCTCACGCGCCAGCATCACGAGCTCATCATTGCCTTTGCCAGGCGTGAAGGGTCCCGGCGAGAACTCGATTCCCGCGGCACTGAGCCCGGTCACCTGATCCAGACGCTGGCCTTTCAGCACACCCTGGGCATCGCCGGCATGCAAAATGAAATCGTCCAGGTGCGCAGCCGCCGTGTAGGTCTGCAGTGGCACTGCCTGGGACACCTCATCGCCATACTGCGCCATGCGCAGCGTCAGGCCGCCGGGTTGCGCCTGCTGGAGGGGGAACTTCACCACGACTTCGCCCGGCGCGACCAGCTGCCACTGCGCCGTGATGCGGCTGCCGCCGGGCCCCTCCACTTCCACATCCCGCAGGCAGCTCACGCTCTCGGCGCGCACATGCACCACGCCATCGCGCCCCACGATCAATGTGTCGTCATCCGTGCCCCCCGTGCGCCAGCTCTGCTGCACGGGCATCTCCATCTGGAATTCGGGACCCACATAATCTTCGAAGCCCCACTTGCCGCGCAGCACGCCGCGCGTGCTGCCGGTTAGCCCCGCAGAGGCCAGCGCCGCGGTATCCACCAGGAAACCACCCTGCAGCGCGTCCGGGCTTGCCGGCAGTTCGATCTGTGAGCCATCGGCGCGGGTCAGGTGCAGCTGCAGGTCATGCGCATACTGCGTTCCGAACACCAGCGGCGCCCCCTCCACGGGCAACACCAGCGAGGATTTGCGTGCGCAGAAGATGTCGCGTGGATCCACCGCCCGCATCAATGGCATGCGCGCCGCCTCGATCGGTGGCAGCGCCGCCACCAGCACGGATTTCGGGTTCTGGAACGACGGTGGCGTATTCAGGCGCAGCGCCATGCGCTGCTCCTGCTGGAACGCGAGCGCCGGCACGTACTGGTAGCTCGCCCGCTTGAAAGGATCCAGCAGGCGGGCCAGGTCGATCACGGACGAGATGTACGGGCTGTAGTAGCCGGAGTTGAGCTGCGGAGTGGCCGCAGCCGTCAGCAGCGCTTCAGTGGCAGGACTGGCAGTCAGCGCTTCAATGATCGAAGCGCTGTGACCATCGGAGAGGATCAGCGTGTCCTGGCCTTCCATCAGGCAGGAGACCTGCAGCTGCGGAATGCGGTCCAGGCATTTCTCATTCACGCGGATGGCCAGGCTGCGCGCGAGCAGCGGGATCGCCTCCTTCACCTTCTCCTGGCTGGCGAGGTCGAGCTTGCGCAGATCGCGCAGGTAGATCTCCAGTCGGGCACGGTCGAGGCTGGCCTGGTTCAGTTGCTGCGCGGCGCGCACGAAGGCGCCAGGCCGTCCCTGCACCGCGCCCACCAGCGTGTCGAAGCCGTTGCCCGAAGACGGCGCCAGGAACACCAGCGTCTGCTCGGCGCCGTCGGGGACCTTCACATTGAGGCCATTCCGGCGGCACTTCTCCTTCCAGGTCTCGCACTGGAAGAACCACTTGTCCGGTGGCGGATTGGTGGCGCCGCGCAGGAACGCGACGATGAGCAGGTAGCGCGCTGACTGTGATTCGGGAAAGTCGGCCCGGATCACGAGGCTGTCGCCGGCATGCAGGTTCGGAACCTGGGCGACAGGCAGCGAGGCCTCGGCGCGGGACACCCGTACATCGAGCGTAGGACCTTCCAGGTCGAAGGGTGCGGCGGCGGCGGCGGCCGCGGGGCCGGCACCTGCGGTCAGCGCCAGTGCGATGGGCAGTATCCGGAGCAGTCGGTTGAGCAAAATCTGTAGTCCTCGCCAGGGGCGACCCTGGACGATAGTCAACCGGGCCAACGAGGTCAAAATGTCGGGTGGCAACGACGTCCCCCGGCCCCGCGCGGCCCGCTACGCGGCCACGCGGCCGGCCGCGCCAGGTTCGTGCGTCAGCTGCCGGTTGCGGGCCTGGACGGTGACGCGGGCAGCTTGCCCAGACCGCGCTGGACGCCAAGGCGCTCCACCCAGAGCCGCCCGCCTTCCTGCACTACCTGAATGAAGAGCCGGTGACCAGAGTCGTAGCGCTCCGTGGTGATCTCGTAGCTCACCTGCACCAATGGCTGCTGCTCGCCGCCGGCTACGTGGACGCCGCGTTCGATGCCGCGATAGCGGGTGGTGCGGATCACGCCGAACGCGTCACGCAGGGTCGCAGCCTCCCTGGCCAGCAGTTCGAAGGTAAGCACGGAGCGGCGCGAAGGCGCGATCTGCTCGTACAAAGCCGCCAGATCATCGCCCACCAGCAGCGGCACGACGGAGTCGGCGAAGTCCCTCAACTGTGCTTGCGCCGCGGCGTCGGATGCCACGGGTATGACGCTGGCGGCCAGCTTGCGATCGATCTCCTCAGCCACGCAGGCGAGCATGTGCTGCATGCCGCGCATGGTGATGTAGGACTGCGCCTGTTCGGCATTGGCGGCGCTGCCAGCCTGCTTAAGCACATCCGCGAGCGGCCGGCCCGACATGCGCGAGATCTCGCGGTCGCGCAGGAAGCGCTCGTTCGCGCAGCCGCAAGTGGCGGCTGCATCCAGCTGCTGGCCTGCCAGCGCCGCAGCCATCCGCGGCTGACGTGCCATGAGATCGCCGACCATTGCCGGACAGATGGCCGGAATCATCTGCTCGACCTGCCTCGGCCCCCCCGGCACTTCAGCCGGGACGGCGGGCCCGGCCAGCACAGACAAGGTCACGGCGCCAAAGATGACATTGCGCATGAGCGACCCCCTCACCTGCCAGCCATGACAGCGACGCCTGCAGAGATAGTCAGCGCAGGCGGGCGGCGATGCCGTCCAGTGTGCCCGCCAGTCCCTGCAGCCGCCGGCGTGCCGCCGTTTCGCCTTCGGCAGTCTGGGCAGCCTGCGCGAGCGCTGCCACACGACCTGCCAGTGCGGTGTCCTTCTTCCCCGCCGCCAGCGTCTGGGCAGCGCTGTCGAGCGCGGTGCCAGCTGCCTGCAGCGAAGCCGGGACCGCACCGGCGCGCCGCAAGCCGGCGAGCCAGGCCTTGGCGACTACCGGGTCAGCCGGCCAGACCACGGGGAACTGATCCTGCGGGTTGAACACATTGCGGTGCTGGGCGAGCACTGCAGCGTCGATCTCCTCCTGGGTCAGCATTTGGCTGGGCGCCAGCGTCAGCATATCCAGGCCACGGACCATCTCGGTGCCATAGATGCGCCCGCCATACCAGTACGCGGACCAGAAGCCGCCACCCACCAGCTTGTCGGCATTGATGGGGCCGCGGTCGAAATAGGCAATCTCCGCGGGCTTGGCCGAATCGGTGAAATCGATGACCGAGATGCCACCCTGGTACCAGGCCTGCACGAACAGGTCGCGCCCGGGCACCGGCACGATCGAGCCGTTGTGCGCCACGCAGTTTTCCTTGTCGGACTGCGGTGCGGGCAACTTGAAATGGCTGCGGAATACCAGCTTGCCCTCGACGATGTCATAGATGGCATCGGCGCCCCAGTTCTGCGGGTCAGATGCCAGGCAGCGTGGCCGCCCGCCGCCGCCCCACTCATCGGTGAAGATCACCTTCGTGCCATCGTTGTTGAAGGTGGCCGAATGCCAGTAGGCAAAGCCCGGGTCCGACACCACATCGATGCGCTTCGGGTGCAGCGGATCCTTGATATCGAACAGGATGCCGTTGCCGGAACAGGCGCCGGCCGCGTAGCCCAGTGACGGGAACACGGTGATGTCGTGGCACTGGTCGGTCGCCTTGGTGTCGTTGGTGCCCTCGCCATGTGTGCCGCCCTTCCACAGGCCGGACGGGTTGCCGGTGGTCTGGTCGGCGAACACGCGTGGGCTGTCGATGATGCGCGCGCTGGCCGGGTTCGCGATCGGGATCTCGATCACATCGATGCTGAACAGCGAAGTGCGCATGTCACCGGGACCTGAGATGCAGCCGGGCAGCTCCTTTTCATCGCGCACCACCGCAGTCCCGGAGTTGTAGACAATGATGCGGCCGTTGCTGTCGGGCGAGACCACGGAGTGGGTGTGCGAGCCGCGGCAGGTCTGCACCTGGGCGACCTGCACCGGCTGCGCCGGATCCTTGATGTCGAAGATGCGCAGGCCACGGAAACGTTCCGGGCTCACATCCTTGGCGATGCCCTGCAACCCGCAATCCACTCGGCCGCGCGTCTGTTCCACCGACATGATCAGCAGGTCGCCAACCACGGAGACGTCACCCTGCCCACCAGGGCAGACCACGGAGCTGAGGAGCCTGGGTACGCCGGCCTGGTCGAGCCGGTACACATTGAAGCCATGGTAATTGCCGGCGAACAGCAGGTCGCCCTTGAACGCCATGTCGGAATTCGTGAAGGACAGCAGCGGCGAGCGCGCATCATTCTGCGGGCTCTCCGCCTCGGCGCTCTTCGCCGCGGGCTTCTCGCCCGCCTTCACCGGCTTCTCCGGTGGCAACCCCATGGGGTTCTTCGGATCAAAGAAACCGGCGGGCTTGGGCAGCGAGGCCACCAGTTTCAGGTTCCATGCAGCCTCGCCGGCATCGCGCAGGCCGGCTTTCAGGTTCACGCGGCTGTCCGTATACAAGGAATTCAGCAGCAGGTTCATGCGGCTGATCTCGCCGGTCTGCTCGTTCTTCAGGTCATTGATGAATTCGAACAGCACTGGATCATGCGCGGAGCCGGGCTGCTTCAGCAGGTGGTCGGCCATGTCCACCGCGCCCTTGTGATGGGCGATCATCAGGGTCAGGAACTGGCGGTCGAAATCCACGCCGCTGGCCTTGGCAAGGTCCGCCATCTGCGCAGGCGTCGCCATGCCCATCATGCTGCCAGCCGTCGTCACGCCCATGTTCATGCCAGGCATATTCATGCCCGCCATGTGCGCGGCATGCGGGTCGACCGCAGCCAGGCCGCGCTGTGCCAGCCATTCCTTCATGAAGCGGATCTCGTCCGCCTGCGCAGCATCGATGCGGCCCGCTGCATCGCCCAACGCCTGCTGGTTGCTGCGGCCCTTGACCAGCGCCGCCATCTCCACGGCCTGCTGGTGGTGCGGGATCATGTCCCGCATGAACTGTTCATCGTCACCGGAATAGCTGGTATTGGCGATCTTCACCGCATCCGTGGCCGACAGCGCGCGACTGGCCTTGCCCGGCGCACCCGGCTGCATGATCGGGACCTGCTGGCCCGCGGCGGCATGGCAGGCGGCGAGCAACGCGGCGGCACACAGGTGGCGGCGGATCTTCATGGTGGTCTTCGGCTCCCGATGAAACGGCGAGAGCAGTAGTACCGCAATCCGGCTGTCCAGACGACAGCGACACCGACGGTATGGACGTCAAACCAATGCGCTGCGCGGCGGGTGTCTACCGCACGCTGATCTGCCGCTCAGCCCAGGGAATGAAGTATTTCCAGTTGGGCGCATCGGTGTGGCCGCCATCATGCTGTCGCCATGCGAGCCGGCCATCCAGCAGTCCTTCATTTACCGGTGGCATCAGTTCCCGGCGGTAATCATCCGTGCGCCCGAGATCCTTCACGCCCAGCAACCGGAACACTGGCCCTGCGGCAATGGCGGCCATGAAGCTGCCCTGCTGGTCGAGCCACCTGGCGTCGCCCTGCTCCGGCACCCCATAGCTGATGAAAGTGGCGCGCGGCGCGCACAGCGCCAGCAGCTGGTTGGCATCCACCGGGATATCCCCGGCATTGCGGCTGCCAAAGCTCGATTTGTCGGCGCCGTACTTGAGGAAGTTGCCGGCCATCCAGTGGTAACCGCCCTCGCCGGTGAGATTCTCCACTGCTTCGCCAAAGTTGCGCCGGTGCGGCTTCACTCCGCCCTCGCCCGATGAACCGATCAGTACGACCGCAAAGCGCTCATCAAAGGCCATGGCCACCAGCGCCGCCTTGCCATAGCGGGATACGCCTTCGATGCCTACGCGTCGCGCGTCCACGGCGGCATCCGTCGCCAGGTAGTCGAGGGCACGGCTCGCACCCCAGGCCCAGGCGCGCAGCGCGCCCCAATCCTGCGGCTGGCGCGGCCGCCCGTGGTTGGCGAGGCCGATGATGCCCCTGGTGAGCCCGGCGCCGTTGTCCGCCTGCACGCTGGTGGGATTCAGGTAGGCGTAGCCCCAGCCGGCTGCGATCAGCTGCTCGGCAGGCGGCGCATCAGCGCCGGGCCGTGGCGGCGGCAAACCGGCGGGCGGCGTGGGTGCCGGTTCGCCCGGCATGCGGGTGCGACCGAACATCATCATCACCGGGAACGGCCCGGCGCCTTCGGCCGGCGTCACCACCACCAGTTCGATATTCACGTCGATGGCTGCATAGGCGGAGTTGTCGGCCCGGCCGACCAGGCGCCGCGCATGCACGGTGCGCGCGCCCACCTTGTCGACCACGTCCTCCAGCACCGTCCACTGAACGGCCGGCACCTGCCTCGGTATGCGCCCCACTACTTCACGCTCGAACAGCTCCACGATTTCCGGGCGGCGCTGCTCGCGCCACTGGCGCGCGCTCGTGACCTTGCGGCCATTGGCCAGCACCAGCGCATCCGGAAATTCCGGAAAGGGATTGGCCAGCCGCTCGTCGTAGTTGGCGGCGCGCGGGGAGTTCTCGTTGGCGTCACGGCCCGGCCGCAGTTCGGTGATGCCGAGCTGGCGCAGCATGTCCTGGTGATCCTGCGCAGTAGTCCACTGCTGCGTGATGGCGGGGGAGGCGTCGGCGGCCAGTGCGGCGCCGACGCGGCACGCCAGCACCAGCGCGAGCAGGCAGCAGCTGGCTACCGTGCGTACACCACCCATCATGACCTCCCCGGAGTCAGCTGCGCGAGCGTTGCAGCGCTGTGGCCAGATCCCGTTGCAGATCCTCCACCGACTCGATGCCGATGGACAGGCGCAGCAGGCCATCGACCAGGCCCGCGGCGGCGCGCGCCTCTGGCGCCATCGCCGCGTGCGTCATGGTGCCCGGATGCGCGATCAGGCTCTCGACACCGCCCAGCGACTCGGCCAGCGAAAAGTATTCCATGCCCTCGACGAATTTCCTCACCGTGTCGGCGCCGCCATCGAGTTCGATGGTGACCATGGCGCCGAAGCCGGATTGCTGGCGCTTCGCCAGTTCATGTCCGGGATGATCCGGCAGGCCGGGGTAATACACCTTGCGCACGCCGGGCTGCTGCGCCAGCCACGCCGCCAGCTGGCCCGCGTTGCGGCCATGCACAGCCAGCCGTGCTTCCAGCGTGCGCAGGCCGCGCAGCGTCAGGTAGCTGTCGAAGGCGCCAGCAGTGAGGCCGAGCGCATTCGCCCACCAGGCGAGCTGGTCGTGCAGTTCCCTGGTCTTCGCGATCACCGCGCCACCGACCACATCGCTGTGGCCGTTGATGTACTTGGTGGTCGAGTGCAGCGTGATGTCCGCGCCAAGATCGAGCGGCCGCTGCCAGGCCGGGGACAGGAAGGTGTTGTCCACCGCCACCAGCGTGCCCTTGCCTTTCACCTTCTGCACCAGCGCGGCGATGTCGGTGATGCG
>JBEVNO010000038.1:0-18054 GCA_040508085.1 Steroidobacteraceae bacterium | reverse complement strand
GTGCCTCACGGCACCGGGCCTTCCTGAAATGGCCAGCGGCTGGCTTACTTCTTGAGCGTGGCCAGATAGCTGATCACGTCGGCGCGTTCCTTGTTGTCTGGCAGCGCGATCACCATCATCGTGCCGGGCACCTTGCTCATCGGGTTGACCAGGAACTCGTCCAGCAGTTTGGTGGTCCAGGTGATGCCGGAGGCCTTCAGCGCCTGCGAATACATGGGAAAGCCTTCAACGGTAGCTGCCTTGCGGCCTACCAGGCCAACCATGTTGGGGCCGGCAACGGCGCCACCCGGCGCGGTGGTGGCCGAGTGGCAGATGCCGCACTTGGCATCGAACACGGCCTTGCCATTCTTGGCGTCGGCAGCGAACGCGCTCGGCGCGGTTACAACAGCGGCCAGGGCCAGCAGACAGGCGGTGCGGGTCAGCGACATGGACGGTTCTCTCCAGGGCAGGCCGGTCTGGCCGTTTGATGGCGGTGATTCTAGCAAACCACCCCCTGAACACCTCCTGAAGATTCCTGCTCCGCTCAGATGGGGTAGTGCCGGGGCTGGGTGGCGATGCTGATCCAGCGCAGGTCAGTGAACTCCGCGATACCGGCCTTGCCGCCAAAGCGGCCCAGGCCAGAGGATTTGGTGCCGCCGAAGGGCATGTGCGCCTCGTCCTGCACGGTCGGGCTGTTGATATGGCAAATACCCGAATCGATGCGCTGCGCGACGGTGAGGGCGGCGCTGATGTCGCGGCTGAACACCGCTGCCGACAGGCCATACTCGCTGTCGTTGGCAAGTTCCACGGCATGATCGGTATCGCGGGCACGCAGCACGCCCACGATGGGGCCGAAGGATTCCTCCCCGTAGATGCGCATGTCCTTGCGCACGCCGTCGACCACGGTGGGTTCGAAGAACGCGCCGCCGCTGCCGTGGCCACCGGTCAATACCTTCGCGCCCTTGCCCGTGGCGTCGGCGATCAGCGCCTTCACATGATCGACAGTGCGCGCATCGACGCAGGCGCCGATTGGAAAGTTGCCCGTGGTGGGGTCGCCGACCTGGAGAGTCTTCACCTTGGCGATGAAGCGCTGCATGAATGCGTCATACACCTTGTCCACGACGATGATGCGTTCTGTGGACATGCAGATCTGGCCCTGGTGCATGAAGGCACCGAAGGCCGCGGCGGCGACGGCTTCGTCCAGGTCCGCATCTTCCAGCACCAGCAATGGTGCCTTGCCGCCCAGTTCCAGCAGGCAGGGCTTCAGGTGCTTGCCGGAGAGCTCGCCGATGATGCGCCCCACGCGCGAGGAGCCGGTGAAGTTCACGCGCTTCACGGCCGGATGGGCAATGAGTGCCTCGACAATGGCCGGGGCATCCGCCGCCGAGTGGCTGATGAAATTCACCACGCCTGCCGGCAGGCCGGCCTCGATGAAGGCATCGACGATCAGCCGGTGCGTGCCGGGAGACAGTTCCGAGGCCTTCAACACGACGGTGTTGCCCACCGCCAGCGGCACGGCGATGGCGCGCGTGCCGAGGATGCCGGGTGCATTCCACGGCGCCATGCCGACCACTACGCCGGCGGGCTGGCGCACCGCCAGCGCCAGCGTGCCGGCATGATCGGAGGGCACGGTCTCGCCGCTGACCTGGGTGGTGAGGGCCGCCGCCTCCTCGAGCAAAGTGGCGGCAAAGGCCGTATTGAAGTGGCCCCAGCCGGCGATGGCGCCGGTTTCCGCCACGCCGAGGCGCGAGAAATCGGCGCTGTGCGCACGCAGTTTCGCGGCGGCCGCCATCAGCAGCTTGCGGCGCGCCGTCGGCCCCAGCGCCGACCAGGTGGGGAAGGCGCTGGCAGCGGCGTCGCAGGCTGCGCGCGCGTCGTCTGCCGAAGCCGCCGCCACGCGCGCGACGACTTCGCCGGTGATGGGGCTGCGTCTTTCGAAGGTGGCGCCGTTCTTCGCCGCGACATCCTGGCCGCCGATATGCAGTCTGATTTCGTTCATGCGCCCCGGTCCCGTGTTGTTGGAATGCTTGCTGGAAGCGGCGCAATCATAACATCTACACTTGTGGGCTGATGACCACCGCCGCGACCACACCGCCTGGCAGCGCGGACGCACGGCCCACGCTGCCATGGTGGCTGCTGGCGCTCGCCGCACTGCCGTTGCCGCTGCTGTATGCGGTGAGCGGCGCGCTGGCCTGGATAGCGGCACGCCTGCTGCGCCTGCGGCTCGCGGTGGTGACGCAGAACCTGCGGGCCGCATTTCCCGGCATGCCGGCCGCCGAGCGCCGCGACCTGGCGCGCGCGAACTATCAGCACTTCGCGCAGATGATCGCCGAGCTGATCGCGGCGGCGCGCATGACGCCCGCACAGTTATCCGCCCGCGTGATCATCCATGGCATCGAGCTGCCGCAGGGGTGGCTGGCGCGGGGCCGGCCAGTGCTGCTGCTGGCGGCGCACCAGTCGAACTGGGAATGGGCCATGCAGGCGATGTCGCTGGCCCTGGGGTATCCGCTGGATGTGGGTTACAAGCCCATCAAGTCGCGCATGACGAACCGCGTCATGAACGCATTGCGAAGCCGCTTCGGCGCGCACCTGGTGCCGGCAAAGCAGCTGTTGCCGGACCTGCTGCAACGGCGGCATATTCCCCGCGGCATTGCCATGCTCGCCGACCAGGCACCGCGCACCAGCGAGCACCAGCACTGGGTCCGCTTCCTGGGCCGCGATACGGCGTTCTACATGGGGCCGGAACAGATGGCGCGTGCCACGCGCTACGGCGCTGTGTATGTGAGCCTGCGGCGGGTCGCACGCGGTTTCTACACCGTGCACTGCCTGCCGCTGGCCGAACCTGGCGAGCGGCTGGAAGCCGGCGAATTCACCGCGCGCTATGCCGCGCTGGTGGAGCGCGACGTGCTGGCGGCGCCGGCAGAATGGGCCTGGGGCCACCGCCGGTGGAAGCAGAAGCGCGGCGTCTACCAGAGCTGAGTGTCAGCGCCGCGCCTCAGCTGTGGCCGAGCTTGCTGGAGAGATGCTGCGCCAGATCCGCGATGGTCGGATGGTCGAACAGCTCCGTGAGATCCACCTGGTTGGGATAGTCGCGGTCCACCTGTTCATGGATCTCGATGAGCTTCAGTGAGCTGGCGCCGATCTCGAACAGGTTGTCCTGGGCGCTGATCCGGCGCGGTGCCAGCACCACGTTGCAGATGTTGAGCAGCCGGCCCTCGATGGATTCGCTGGCGGTGCTGACGCCCGGTGCCAAGCCGCCACTGTGCTTCGCCAGCTCGGCCAGCTCCGCGCTGAACTCGCCATCGATCAGCTGCTGTTCCAGCAGATGGCGCTGGATCTTGCCGCTGGTGGTCTTGGGGATGCGCTTCACGGGCACCACCTGCGCCACCTCGAGGCCGGCCTGTTCGTTGATCAGGCGGGAGACCTGGGTAGCGATGCCGGCGAACTCGGCCAGCTCGCCGCGATGCAGGACGAACACCGTCAGCTGGTCTGTCTCGGCCCCAGGCGGGCGGACCCCGGCCACCACTACCTTTCCCAGCTCCATGCCGGACGCCTGCAGCGCAATGTTCTCCAGGTCATGCGGATAATAGTTCTGGCCGTTGACGAAGATGATCTCCTTGGCACGGCCGGTGATGTACAGCTCACCGTCCGCCAGCAGGCCCAGGTCCCCGGTGCGCAGGAAGCCGTCGGCGGTGAAGGTTGCGGCATTGAGGGCCGGCTCTTCGAAGTAGCCTGCGGTCACATTGGCGCCGCGGATCAGGATGTGGCCGATGCGGCCATCGGGCAGCGCGCTGTCATCGTTGCCGGCGATACGCACCTCGCAGCCGGGAATCGGCGCACCGACGCTGACGAATGCCACGGCATCGCGGCCGGGTTCAGCCATCACTCCGGCCGGTTCGCCCACATTGAGACGGTGCCGGTCGAGCTGCAGTGCACGCCAGGCGCGCCCCACCGGCGGAAAGCTCACCGCCAGCGACGCTTCCGCCAGCCCATAGACTGGGTACATGCTGTCGCGCTTCAGGCCGAGCCCTGCCAGCCGCGCGGTGAATTCTTCGCACAGCTCGAGCGAGATGGGTTCGGCGCCATTGAAGATCAGGCGCACGGCAGACAGATCAAGGTTGCCGGGGGAGCGATCACCCAACACCTTCAGATAGTGCCGGTACCCGAAGTTCGGCGAGCACAGCACCGTGGCTCGCTGTTCCGAAGCGATCGCCAGCCACAGCAGCGGCCGGCGCACATAGAGTTCGGTGGGCATCAGGTGCATTTCCACCTGGTTGGCGAACATCACCAGATGGAAACCGATCAGGCCCATGTCATGGGTCAGCGGCATCCACGACAGGCTGATGTCCTGCGCGTTGAACCCGGCCACGCCGGTCACCGCCGCGTTGTGGGCGATCAGGTTGGCATGTGAGAGCACCACGCCCTTGGGGTCGCTGGTGGAGCCGGAGGAGAACTGGATGAAGGCGGTATCCCCGGGCCGGCTCGCGAACTGTGTACCGGGGCGCGAGCTGTCGGTGAAATCCTCCACCAGGAAGGCCCGCGGCCGCAGCGCCGCGAAGGCTACGCCGGCTTCCACATCAGCGGACTGGGCGGCGAACTGGCCGATGCGCTCGAGCGTCTTGCGGTCGGTATAGATGAAAGGCGAGCCCAGCTTGCGGGCGATGCGCAGCAGCTTGTGGCGGTGCTCATCGCTGATGCCCACCGCGACCGGCACGGGGATGATGCCGCCCAGCACTGCAGCCCAGAATGCGTCGATGAACTGCTCGTTGTTGTTCAGCAGCAGGATGAGCTTGTCGCCGGGTTTCGCGCCCAGCGCCTGCAGGTGATGCAGCAGGCCGAGTGCGCGGTCGCGCAGCCCGGCATAGGTGACGCGGCGCGATTGCCCCTCGCCGCTGTGGTAGGTGACACCCCGCGCGGCTGCGGCGTTCGCGGCCATGAGTTCGTTCAATGTGGTGACAGTCATGCGATCCGGTGAGCGTTAGCGCGGCTCGAGCCGCATGATGAAAGGGCGCGTGGCGCGCAGGTTGATCAATGCCTCGAACTCGACCGGCTCTGTATCGACGCGGCGCAGGCGGAACCGGCGCGCGAAGCGGTTGAGGTGCACCAGCATTTCGTAGATGGCCAGCGTCTCGCCGATGCAGTGGTGGGCGCCGGCCGAGAACGGCAGGTAGGTGAGTTTCGGGCGCTCCTCATCGCCGCGCGTGGCCGCGAAGCGCTCGGGCATGAAGCGCTCCGGCTCCGTCCAGAAATCCGGATGGCGATGCACGAAGAATGGCGAGAAGAAGACATCAGTGCCCGGCGGCACAGTGAAACCGCCGAGCGTGTCGGCCTCGATGGTCTTGCGCGACACCACCCACACCGGCGGATACAGGCGCATGGCCTCGCGCACCACCATGTTGGAGTAGGGCAGCGCTTCCATCTGCTGCAGGGACGGCACGGGCACCTCCGCGCTGGCATCGATCTCCGCATGCAGCTGCGCCTCGACCTGCGGATGCTCACCGAGCAGGTACCACGTCCAGTTGAGCGCGCTGGCGGTGGTCTCGTGGCCGGCGACGATCAGGGTAGTGATCTCGTCGACGATCTCCTTGTCGGTCATGCCCGCGCCGGTTTCCTTGTCGCGCGCCGACAGCAGCATGGATACATAGTCCGGATGGTCGCCGGCTGGCGGACTGCCGAGCGCGCGGCGGCGCGCCACCCCCTGGCTGATCAGCGCAGCCAGCTTGCGGAAGCGGTAGGCGAAGCGCAGGTCGCGGGCAGGTTCATCGGTGAGCACTGCGAAGGGGTTCTCGCCGTCCTGGCCGCGCATGGTCGCCAGGTCTTCACCGAAGATCACGCCGAGCACGATCTCGAGCGTCATGATGCTCATGTCGTCGGTGACATTGACTGATTCGCCCGCGTCGCACTTGCGCTGCCATTCGGCGAGCAGCCGGTCGTTGGCCTGCGCGATCAAGCGGTCGAATTGCGCGAGGATGCGGCGATGGAAGGTGGGCTGCATCATGCGCCGCTGGCGCTTCCAGAACTCACCCTCGCTCACTATGATGCCGTTGCCGAGCAGGATCTTGATGCGGTCGAACCCCACGCCCTTGGTGTAGTTGCGATGGTTGGCGATCAATATCCTGCGCACATCATCCGGGTGGTTGAACACCCAGGTGTGCGACTGCCGGCCCGGTGCGTAGACCCGATAGGCGTCGCCATGCTGCGTGTAGAGCCCACGCATGCGATCGAGCGAGTCTGCGGTCGAGCCGATATCGAAGCGCTGGTCCGATTCGGGTGGCAGGAGCGGGTCTGAAGTCATGAAGCCGGAAATTCTACCCGAACAGCGCGTCTCCGGCCGCCGGCTGACGCCACTGCGCCGTGCGATGTACGCGGTGCTCGCGCCGCTCGGGCTGGCCCTGCTGCGGCTGTGGTGGGGCAGTTGCCGGATCGTGCGCATCAGCGGCGCAGAGCATCTGGATGCGGCCCTGGCGGCCGCGCCATCATTGCTGCCCTGCTACTGGCACCAGCACGAGCTGTTCTGCGGGCGTTACCTGCAGCAGCAGATCCGGCGCGGTTTCCGCCTGGGCGTGCTGGTCAGCCCGTCGGTGGATGGCGAGGTGCCCGCCGCCATCGCGCGCCGCCTCGGCGTCCACGTGATCCGCGGCTCCTCCACCCGCACCGGTGCACGGGCCTTGCGCGACTACTACGCACTGCTGGTGAAGGAGGGCGTGTCGCCGGTCATCACGCCGGATGGACCCACCGGCCCGCGCTACCGCTTCAAACCCGGTGCGCTGCTGCTGGCCCAGTTGTCAGGGCGGCCGCTGCTGCCGATGGCCTACGCCGCGTCGCGCAAATGGAGCTTCGGCTGGGACCGCTTCGTGCTGCCCTGGCCGGGCAGCCGCATCGCCATCGCCATCGGTGCGCCGGTATACGTGGATCGCGCGCTGCCGCTGGGGGATGCCGCGGCGCTGGCCGGCATGCAGCAGCGCATGGAAGCGGAGCTGCTGCGCCAGTTCCAGCGCGCGCGCGAAGCGCTGGCAGCATGAGGTCGTCCAGTGCAGGTATCGCGCGCGATCTTGCCCTGGTGCTGCTGCCGGGCCTGCTGCTGATCGGCGCCGGGATCGGCCTGCGTGATCCCTGGCCCGCCGATGAGCCGGTGTACGCGCTGATCGCACGGGAGATGCTCGCTACCGGCCAGTGGCTGATCCCGATGGTCGGCGGCGATTTCTTCCAGGACAAGCCGCCGCTGCTTTTCTGGCTGCAGGCCGCGTGCTACTGGCTGACCGGATCGGAGCGGGTCGGATTCCTGCTGCCCTCGCTGCTGGCCGGGCTCGGGACGCTGGCACTGGTCTACGACCTGGGCCGGCGACTGTGGAGTCGCGAGGCGGGCCTGCATGCCGCCTGGCTGCTGCTGTTCACCGTGCAGTTCACTTTGCAGTCGCGGCGCGGGCAGCTGGATGCATTGCTGATGTTCTTCACCGTCCTGTCCCTCTACTGCCTGCTCCGCCAGCTGTTGCTGGGCGGCGGCTGGCGCTGGGCGGTGGCCGCGGGCCTCGCCGCAGGCCTGGGCGTGCTGAGCAAGGTGGTGGGCTTCTTCTCGTTCCTGGTGCTGGCGCCGTGGCTGTATGCCGTCTGGCGCGGCTGGCCCGGTGTGCAATGGCAGCGGCCGTGGCCGATGTGGATGGCCGCGGGCCTGGCCTGTGCGGCGGTGGTCGGCGCGTGGCTGCTGCCCATCTGGCTGCAGGCGCGCCATGATCCGGCCATTGCTGCGTACCTTGAAGAGCTGGTGGTGACCCAGACCGTGGGCCGCTACGTCACACCCTGGCATCACTTCCGGCCGCCCTGGTACTACCTGCAGGTCATGCTGACGCTGTGGGTGCCAGTGTTCCTGCTGCTGCCCTGGCTGGTGCCGCGCTGGCGCGATGCGCTGCGCGCGCGCGAGACGCGAGTGCTGCTGCCGCTGGGCTTCGTGGTGCTGTACCTGGCCTTCTTCGCACTCAGCAGCGGCAAGCGCGACGTGTATATCCTTTCCGCGTTGCCAGCGCTCACGTTGCCCGCCGGCTACCTGCTGCCGCAACTGCTGCAACGTGCCGGGGTGCAGCGGGTCTTCGCCGCACTGGTGCTGCTGATCGCCGGAGCGGCCGCAGCCCTGACGCTGTGGGCCACGGCCCTCAACCCCACACGTGCCGAGGCGCTGCTGGCCGCTGGGGACATTGCCAGCGTCGCACCGCTGGCAACGCTTGCGGCGTTGTCCACCGCGGCATTGGTGTGGGCGGGATGGGCCCGTGCACATCTGGCGTTTGCCGCCACCACCGCCGTCGCATGGCTGATCGCCGGCTTCTGGGTATTCCCGCAGATGGATGGGCAGCGTTCGGCCGGCAAGTTCATTGCGCGTGTTGAAGCGCTGGCGTCGCCGCAGCGAGAGCTCGGGCTGCTGGCGTATCACGAACATTTCCTGTGGCACCTGAGCCGGTCGACCGTGAATTTCGGTCATCGCAGGTTCCGGGAGGGCGATGCGGAAATGTATGACGCTGCGGCGTGGCTGGCGGCGCAACCCGGTCGGCAGCTGCTGGTGCCGCAACGCATGCTGCAAGCGTGCTTCGCCACAGCCTCCAGCGTGCGCGAGGTCGGCGAGTCAAGCACCGGGCTGTGGTACCTGGTGCAAGGCATGCCAGAGGCGGGCTGCGCAGCGCGCGGCGATGCCGCTCGCAGCCTGCGTTACACCCCGCCCGCCACGGACTGATTCGCGTTTACAGCGGTGGCGCTGCAAGACAGCACGGCCGTATGCATAAACCTCAACAACACCAATAACTTAGTCGCTCATATCTTGACGGATGTGACAGAATCGGCTTGCAGGTGAACTGTGTCGCAGTTCGCGGCGGTTGCAGCTTCATTTCTGCAATGCTTGCAGGAACTTAGGGAAAGCATCGGGAAATGTCTTCAACCCGGCAGGTGTCTCCGGTCGAACTGGTTGCCTCGGATGTCTTCGCGACGCCGATGTGGGCGACCGGCCGGGTATCGGTGCTGGGTCTGGACGTCGCCATCACGAAGGCCGCTGTCGACCTGCAGACGGCCACCGCCGACAACCTCGACAGCGTGGTGGCGGTCTCGCTGGCGACGCTGCGCGATGCCACTGGTGCGGATGTCGCCTTCCACGCCGAACTGGATGAAGCCGGCCATTACTTCAGCCGCGTCACCGTCGCCGCACTGGACGGCGCGCAGTTCCGCTCCGCGGAACTGGAGGGCGCGGAGCTTGCGCACTTCCCCTTCCTCGCCTCCCGCTTCGAACATCTGCGGCTCACCGAATACCGCGACACCGATGTGCCCGGCCGCGAGGGCGTCGCCGAGACGCGGCGCCTCGCCGCGCTCGGCCTTACTTCACTGCTGGTCATCACACTGCACAGCCAGCAGCGCCCGGCCGGCATGCTGGTCATCGCGCGCACGGGCCTGCGCGGGCCCTGGGACGTCAACTACCAGTTGCTGCTGAAGCTGATCGGGACCAGCCTCGCGTCGGGGCTCGAGCGGCTGGAGGTGGGCAAGCGGCGCAGTGAGCTGGCCGAGCGCGTTGATCTCATCGACGCAACCTCGAACGAGGGGCTGTGGGACTACGACTTCGATACCAACCGCCTGTATGTGTCGCCGCGCTGGAAGGCGATGATGGGCTATGCGCATCTGGCCCCCGGCGAGAGCGTCGACTGGCGCGGGATGGTGCATCCGGATGACCTGCAGCGGGTGCAGGACGCGATGTTCCAGCATGTGTCGGGCACCACGCCGCTGTTTGAAAGCACCCATCGCATGCGCCACTACAGCGGCGAATATCGCTGGGTCATCAGCCGCGCGCTGGGGCGCATCGACAAGCAGGGCCGGCTGCGGCGGCTGATCGGGGTCGAGCTCGATATCACCGAACGCAAGCTCTACGAAGAGGCGCTGTTCCGCGAGAAGGAGAGCGCGCAGATCGTGCTGCAGGCCATCGGCGATGGCGTCATCACCACGGATGCGGACTCGGTGATCGACTACATCAATCCGGTGGCCGAGGCCCTTACGGGCTGGCGTCTGGAAGACGCCATGGGCCGCAACATTGACGAAGTGTTCCGCGCCTTCCACGAGGAAACCGCCGAACCGCTGGAGAATCCGCTCACCGGCAGCATCCGGCGCGTGCGCCCCAGCAAGTCGGCGCGGCCGGTGCTGATGATCCGCCGCGACGGCAACGAACTGTATGTGGAGAGCACCGCGGCGCCGATCCGCGACGGCTATGGCAAGGTTGCCGGGGCGGTGCTGGTGTTCCACGATGTCAGCGAGAGTCGCGAACTCAATCGCAAGCTGTCCTATCACGCCAGCCACGATCCGCTGACCGGGCTGGTGAACCGCCGCGAATTCGAGAGCCGCATCGAGCGTTGCCTGAAGAGCGCGCGGGCGCAGGAAGGCGCGTATGCGCTGTGCCACCTCGATCTCGACCAGTTCAAGATGATCAACGATTCCTGCGGCCATGCAGCCGGCGACGCGCTGCTGGGCCAGGTCGGCGCGCTGCTGAAATCCAAGATCCGCTGGCGCGACACGCTGTCGCGGCTGGGCGGGGACGAATACGGTGTGTTGCTGGAAGGCACGGGGCTGGACGACGGCCTGCGCGTGGCCGAAACGCTGCGTGAAGCAGTCAAGGGTTTCCGCTTCGAGTGGGATGAGCAGGTCTTCAAGCTGTCGGCGAGCGTGGGCGTGGTGCCCATCACCGCCGACAACGAGGATGTCGCCTCCATCCTGTCCGCGGCCGAGGGCGCCTGCAGCGCGGCGAAGGAGCAGGGCCGCAACCGCGTGCACAGTTTCGCCGAGAACGATATCGAGCTGATGCGCCGCCGCCGCGAGACGCAATGGGCGGCGCGCATCAGTGCCGCGCTGGACGAAGGCCGCTTTGAGCTCTTCCGCATGCCCATCATGGCGCTGCAGACGCGCGAAGAGGGCGAGCACTACGAGATCCTGATCCGCATGCGGGACGAGCAGGGCAAGATCGTGGCGCCGGACATGTTCATCGCAGCAGCCGAGCGCTACAACATCACACCGGCGATCGACCGCTGGGTGATCGAGAACACCTTCCGCTGGCTGGTATCGGAGGCCGACGAGCGCGAGCGCCTTTCGATGTGCGCCATCAACCTGTCCGGGCAAAGCCTGGGCGATGACAAGTTCCTGCCCTTCGTCATCGAACAGTTCCAGAAGAGCGGCCTGGATGCCTCCAAGATCTGCTTCGAGATCACCGAGACCTCGGCCGTCGCAAGCTTTTCACAGGCGAACCGCTTCATCCGCTCGCTGAAGGAACTGGGCTGCAAGTTCTCGCTGGATGATTTCGGCACCGGCCTGTCGTCGTTCAACTACCTGAAGCAGTTCCCGGTCGACTACCTGAAGATCGACGGCAGCTTCGTGCGCGGCATCCTGAACGACCCGATCGATCGCGAGATGGTGCGCTCGATCAACGAGATCGGTCACCTCACGGGCAAGCTCGTGATCGCGGAGTTCGCCGAGAACGCTGAGATCATCCAGACGCTGGCGTCGCTCGGTGTGGACTACGCCCAGGGCTACGGCATCGCGCAGCCCAGCCGCCTGTCGAAGACGCCGCCGCCCGGGGGTTGATTCCCTACAGCGTCTGGAAGCGCAGCGACAGGTCGGTTGCGCGCAGGTGCTTGGTCAACGAACCCACCGAGATGTAGTCGATGCCGGCATCGGCTATCGCGCGGATATTGCCCAGATCCACGCCGCCCGAAGCCTCGATGCGGGCCTGACTGGCGCCGCTGTTGCGCTCGGACACCGCTGCGCGCATGTCCGCATGCGTGAATTCATCCAGCATGATCACATCCGGGTTGGCCGCCAGCGCTGCGCGGAATTCAGCCAGCGTTTCCACTTCCACTTCTACCGGCACAGACGGGGTCGCCAGCCGCGCGGCGGCAATGGCCTGCGCCACGCCACCGGCGGCAATGATGTGGTTTTCCTTGATCAGCACCATGTCGTACAGGCCCATCCGGTGATTGCGGCCACCGCCGCAGCGCACGGCATATTTCTGCGCCAGCCGCAGGCCCGGCAGCGTCTTGCGGGTGTCGAGGATGCGGCAGTCCGTGCCCGCCACCGCCGCCACGTACTGGCGCACCAGGGTCGCGGTGCCAGACAGCGTCTGCACGAAGTTGAGCGCGGTGCGTTCGCCGGTGAGGATGGCGCGAGCCGGGCCATGGAGCTCGCACAGCACTGCGTTGGCGGCCAGTTCATCTCCATCCCGGCCGCGCCAGACCACGCGTATGGCGGGGTCGAGCTGGCGGAATGTCTCCTCGAGCCAGGCGGTGCCGCACAACACGGTGGCTTCGCGGGTGATCAGCGTGGCCTGTGCGAGGGCCGCCGCGGGCACCAGGGCGGCCGTGACATCGCCGCTGCCGATGTCCTCGGCGAGCGCGCGGGCAACCTGGGCAGGGATATCGGGGGGCAGCGCGCCGCCCGGGGCTGGGGTAGTCAGGGAGGCACCCGGTGCAGTGATTCGAGCGGTTTGAAGAATAGGGCAGCAAACCCCATAATTCAATTTATGAAGCGCGCCCTGGCGGTCGGACTGTTGCTGGCCTGCTGTTCACTGGCTGGCTGCGTGGCAGCCGTGGTGGGTGGTGGTGGCAGATCCACGCCGGAGCAGCGCTGCCAGGAGCGCGACCCGCGCAACTGTGAGCCAACCCAGTGAGAATCCCATGGAAGTCGTAGACCGCATCAAGCAGCACCTCTCAGCCGAACCGGTTGTCCTGTTCATGAAGGGCACACCGGACTTCCCGCAGTGCGGGTTCTCCGCCCAGACAGTGGCGGCGCTGAAGCAGACCGGTGCGAAGTTCCACGCCGTGAACATCTTCGAGGATCTGGAGCTGCGCGATGAGCTCAAGCGGTTCTCCAACTGGCCCACCTATCCGCAGCTGTATGTGAAGGGTGAGCTCATTGGCGGTGCGGACATCGCCATGCAGATGTACAAGAGCGGGGAGCTGAAGACGCTGGTGGATGAGGCGACGAGCGGCAAGACCGTCGCCTGATCGACGCGCGTCAGTCGCTCTCCAGCATGTCGAGCGGAGCTGGCGCGCCATCCTTCCAGCCCAGCGCGCGCGCCTTCTCCTCGGCGCGCAGGAAGCTCTCGTGCAGGCTGTTGCAGATCTGGCAGAAGAGTTCCGCAGTGCGTTCGGCGTCGTAGGCGGCGGAGTGCGCCGAGGCGGTGTCGAAGTCGATACCGGCAATCTGCGCGGCCTTGGCCAGCACGGTCTGGCCCAGCGCGGCTCCAGCCAGCGTTGCCGTGTCGAAACACGAGAACGGATGGAACGGATTGCGCTTGATGCCCGCGCGCTCGACCGCCGCATTCAGGAAACCCAGGTCGAAGGCCGCATTGTGGCCCACCAGAATCGCGCGGCGGCAGCCATGCGAACGGATGGCAGTGCGGATATCGCGGAACAGGCGCTGCAGGGCATCACCCTCATCGATGGCAGGGCGCAGTGGATGCCAGGGGTCTATGCCGTTCACCTCCAGTGAGGCGGGGTCCAGGCGCGAACCCTCGAAGGGTTTCACATGATATGCATGTGTCATGCCGCGCTTCAGTCGGCCATTCGAATCCACCTCGACGATGACGGCAGCAATCTCCAGCAGCGCGTCCGTGCGGGAATGGAAGCCGCCGGTCTCGACATCGATGACGACGGGCAGGAATCCACGGAAGCGTCTTGACGCCAGTTCGACAGCCATTGGGGTTCTCTCGGAGAAATCAGGTGGACACGCGCCAGCGCAGAACACCACCGGCACGCAGGGGCACGATGGTTTCGCCGGCGAAAGGATACGATTCCGGCACGGACCATTCACTGCGGCGCAAGGTCACGGTGCCCTCGTTCAGCGGCAGGCCGTAGAAGCGCGGCCCCGACTCACTGGCAAATGCCTCGAGCCGGTGCAGGGCGCCCACCTCCTCGAAGGCCTCGGCGTAGAGTTCGAGCGCTGCATGGGCCGAATAGATGCCCGCGCAGCCACAGGCAGCCTCTTTGGTGCTGCGTGCATGCGGGGCACTGTCCGTGCCAAGGAAGAAGCGCGCGTCACCGGCTACCACCGCATCCAGCAGCGCTACGCGGTCGCGCTCGCGCTTCAAAACCGGCAGGCAGTAGTGGTGCGGCCGGATGCCACCCTCGAACAATGCATTGCGGTTCAGCAGCAGATGCTGCGGCGTGATGGTGGCGGCTACCCCCTGCGGCTGGCTGCGTACGAAGGCGACCGCTGCCGCCGTCGTCACATGCTCGAACACCATGCGCAGCCGCGGCAGTCGCTGGCGCAGCGGCGCCAGCACCTGGTCGATGAACACGGCTTCGCGATCGAACACATCGACGCCTGGCTGCGTGACTTCGCCGTGCACCAGCAGCGGCAGGTCGAGCTCGGTCATGGCCTCGAGCACGGCGTAGATATTGCGGATGTCGGTGACGCCGGCATCCGAGTTGGTGGTGGCACCGGCGGGATACAGCTTGCAGCCATGGACTGCGCCGCTGGCCTTGGCCGCACTGATCTCGCGCGGATCGATGCGGTCGGTCAGGTACAGCGTCATCAGTGGCTCGAAGCGGCTGCCCGCCGGGCGCGCGGCGCGAATGCGGTCGCGATAGGCCACCGCCAGCGCGGTGGTGGTGACCGGCGGCTTCAGGTTCGGCATCACGATGGCACGCGCGAACTGCGCGGCAGTGTGTGGCAGTACCGATGCCAGCGCGGCGCCGTCGCGCAGGTGCAGGTGCCAGTCATCGGGCTGGCGCAGCGTCAGCGAGTCCGTCACGCCGCTACCCGGTGATCCAGCAGATAGGTGATGGCCAGCCGCGCGCCAAAGCCGGTGATCTCGGTGGGCACGTGAGCGAGCCCGCCGCGACGAGTGGCCGAGGACAGATCGATATGCGCCCAGCCGATGTCTGCCGGCACAAAGCGCTGCAGGAAACGTGCGGCGAGGATGTGATCGCCCTTGCCCTCGACGGCGCATTGCGCGATGTCCGCGGTGGGGCTGTCCAGATCGCTGTCGAAATCCTCCGCCAGCGGAAACTGCCACAAACGCTCGCCACTGCTGCCGGACGCCGCCAGCAATGCGGCGGCGAACTGCGGCTCGCTGGCGAACAGCCCGCTCATGCGTTCTGTCAGTGCATAGACGCAGGCGCCGGTCAGCGTCGCGAAGTCCAGCATCGTGCGGGGCCGGCGCCGTGCCGCCAGCGCGAGTGTATCGGCCAGCACCAGCCGGCCTTCGGCATCACTGTGGATGATCTGGATGGTGGTGCCATCCAGCGCGCGGATCACTTCCTGCGGGCGATAGGATTTCGGCCCGATCGAGTTCTCGCTGATGGCGAGCCAGGCATCGATACTCGCCGGAACGCGCAACCGCGCCGCGGCCACGATGGTAGCCAGCGCCACGGCGCTGCCCGCCATGTCGGTATGCATGTCCAGCATCGACTTGTGCGGTTTCAGGTTGGTGCCGCCGGTGTCGAACAGGATGCCCTTGCCGACCAGCGCGAGATCCGGACGTTTGTCCTGTCGCCGGCGTGGTGCATACGTCAGGTGTGCGATGCCGGCATCACGCCTTGCGTTGCCGCGGCTGACTGCAAGGAAGGCGCCGGCACCCAGGCGCGCCAGCTGCGCCTCGCCATGCCAGCGCAGCTTCAGACCATGGCGACGGGCCAGTGAAGCGAGCAGGCGGCGGTAGCCGCTGGCATCCAGCACATTCGGCGGCAGCGCCGTCAGGTGCCGCACGAGGTTGGTGGCTTCGGCGATGACTTCGGCACGCCGCGCGTCCAGGCCTGCGTCGCCGATGACATCCACGCGGGCCAGCGTGCGCGCAGGCTTCACTGCGGTCTTGTCTGTGGGGAGCGCGAAGGCATGTGCCGCCAGCGCCGCGTAGAGGGCTTCCTGCCAGGCCGCGCGCAGCTGCGACGCAGGTTGCGCCAGCACTGCAACGCGCGTCACTTCCGGCCGTGCAGCCAGCGCCAGCTGGGCGAGCCTGCCAGCCACCCGCAGCAGTTCGAAGGGTTCGGCATCCGCACGGCAGTAACCGAGCACCGCCAGGGTCTGCCGGCCGTTGCCCAGAGACACCGTCCGCACTTCGCCGTGCGTGGGCCTGCCACGCGCATGCAGTATCTGCCACCGACTGGAATCCGGCAGTCCGGCGGACGGTTTGCCATCCGTTGGAAGCAGCAACAGCACGGCATCATGGCGGTCCAGCCCGGGCAGGCCGGGGAGGGCATTTTGCAGGTGGATGCGGGGCGGTTTCTGGAGAGGCAGCAGGGAGGGCATCGAGGGGCGGTTTGCTTGACCGAACAGAGCTAAAGCCGGATCATCGCGCGGCTCCAAATGGGCCGCTGGAGGCATCCTAGCACAGCGTCCCTGTTGACTTTTTTACCCCTCAGGGGCGCCGCAAAGGCAGGACCAATGACCGACGTCCAGAATTCCCAGGATCAGGATCCCGAAGAGACTCGCGAGTGGCTTGAATCGATTGATTCGGTGATACGCGCCGGCGGCGGCGCCCGCGCCAAGTATCTGCTCGAGCAACTGGTCGAGCATGCGCGTCGATCCGGTGCGAGCCTGCCGCTGAAGGCGACCACGCCCTACGTGAACACCATTCCCGCCGCCCAGGAACCTGCTTACCCCGGCGACCGCACGCTGGAGAAGCGGCTCGAGGCCTACATGCGCTGGAACGCTGTGGCCATGGTGCAGCAGGCGAACAAGACCTCATCCGAATACGGCGGCCATCTGGCGAGCTATGCCTCGTCCTCGACGCTGTATGAAGTCGGCTTCAACCATTTCTGGCGCGGGGCTTCCGACAAGCATCCCGGCGACATGGTTTTCGTGCAGGGGCACAGTTCACCAGGCGTCTACGCGCGTGCCTTCCTCGAGGGCCGCTTGTCCGAAAGCCAGCTCGGGAAATTCCGCCATGAAGTAGGCGGCGGTGGACTCTCCTCCTATCCGCATCCCTGGCTGATGCCGGATTTCTGGCAGTTCCCCACGGTGTCGATGGGCCTGGGCCCGATGATGGGCATCTACCAGGCGCGCTTCATGCGCTACATGGAGAACCGCGGCATGACGCCGCCCTCCGATCGCAAGGTGTGGGTGTTCTGCGGCGACGGCGAGATGGACGAGCCGGAGTCGATGGGCCAGCTCACGCTGCCGGTGCGCGAAGGTCTCGACAACCTGGTGTTCGTCGTCAATTGCAATCTGCAGCGTCTGGACGGACCAGTGCGCGGCAACGGCAAGATCATCCAGGAGCTGGAATCCGCCTTCCTCGGGGCCGGGTGGAATGTCATCAAGGTGCTGTGGGGCCGCAACTGGGATCCGCTGCTGGCGAAGGACCCGAGTGGCCTGCTGCGTCAGCTGATGCAGAACACCGTCGATGGCGAATACCAGAACTTCAAGGCCAAGGGCGGCGCGTACACGCGCGAGCATTTCTTCGGCAAGCACCCGGAGACTGCGGCACTGGTGGCCGGCATGTCCGACGAGGACATCTGGCGCCTGAAGCGCGGTGGCCACGATGCGCAGAAGGTCTACGCCGCCTATGCCGCGGCGGTCGCCCACAAGGGCCAGCCCACCGTCATCCTTGCACACACCGTCAAGGGCTATGGTCTCGGCAAGGCGGCCGAGGGCCAGATGGTGGCGCACCAGCAGAAGAAGATGGACGTGGAGTCGCTGGCCAGCTTCCGCACCAACCTCGGGATCCAGCTCAGTGATGAAGACATTGCCAGCTTCACCTTCCGCAAGCCGGCCGAGGATAGCGAAGAGATCCGCTATCTCAAGGCGCGCCGCGAAGCGCTGGGTGGCTACCTGCCCAGCCGCAATGTGTCGGTACCGGCGCTGCAGATCCCGTCGCTCGATACCTTAAAGACATTGCTCGATGGCAGTGGCGATCGCGAGATCTCCACCACGATGGCCTTCGTGCGCATGCTCACGGCGCTGCTGAAGGACAAGAACGTTGGCAAGAACATCGTGCCGATCGTCCCCGACGAAGCGCGCACCTTCGGCATGGAAGGCCTGTTCCGGCAGATCGGCATCTACTCGGCAGTGGGCCAGCTCTACACGCCGCAGGATTCGGACCAGCTGATGTCCTACAAGGAGGACAGG
>JBEVNO010000172.1:0-8711 GCA_040508085.1 Steroidobacteraceae bacterium | reverse complement strand
TCCACAGCGCCTTGCCGGTCCTGGCATCGAGTCCGATCAGGCGCCCGTCGAGCGTCGCGATGATGACCTTGCCTTTCCAGAAGGCGAGGCCGCGGGCAACAGGTTCGCAGCAGGCATAGCGTCCCCATTCGCGCGGCACCTGCGGATCAAAACTCCACAGCTGGCGGCCGGTCCTGGCGTTGTAGGCCGTGGTGATGTTCCAGGCGCTGATGTTGTAGATCACGCCGTCGACGAACAGCGGCGTGGCTTCCACTCCGCGAAAGGTATCCAGCTCGGCATACCAGGCGATGCCGAGCTGCCCGACGTTCGATTCATTGATGGTCTTCAGTGGGCTGTAGCGCTGTGCGTCGTAGGTGCGGCCGTCCATCAGCCACTGGCCGGCTTCGCTATGCGCCGCGGCCAGACGGGCGCCATCCACTGGCCTGGCAGGCTGCCCCGCGCCGCGGCCGCCAAGGCAACTCACCAGCAGCAGGGCGGCGCCCAGCAGCAGGACGCGCGGCATGATTCGCTGACTGAACATGTTGTGACTGTTCCCCTCGTTGGATGCGGCCACACAATACACCGCCCGTCCGCAGTGACCAATGCATCAGGCAGGCTGTACTATCCGGTAAAACTTCATAATGGTTCAGCTGCAGATGTGCCGGACGGCGGCCGATGCGGTTACTGCACAGGGGAATGATTCTGAAACAGCTACAGCAATCTGCGGCATTGGTCCTGGCCTGCGCCCTGGCGGCCTGCGCGGCGCGCCCGCCAGCGGTGCCGGTGCGCGGCGACATCCTGATAGACGGCAAGGGCGTGCATCCGGAGAGCGTCACCTCGTCGCGGGACGGTTCGCTGTATGTCGGCAGCATCACCGGCACCATCTATCGCGCCGGTCCGCGTGACACCACTGCGGTGCCGTTCATCACGCCCGACGCCGCCAATGGCCTGCGCGCCGTGTTCGGTGTGCTGGTGGACGAGGCCAGCAGCCGGCTGTGGGTGTGTTCGGTGGCCAATCCTTTCGTGCGCACGCCGGCACCTGCCGCACCTTCCGAGGTGGTGGCCTTCGATCTGAAGAGCGGCAAGCTCGCCGGCCGCTGGCCCTTTCCTGCCCCAGGCGGCACCTGCAATGACATCGCGATTGCGCGCGATGGCAGCGCCTATGCCACCGACACGCCGAATGGCCGCATCCTGCGGCTGGCCAAAGGCGCGGCAGCGCTGGAGGTGGTGGCCAGCGATGAGCGCCTGAAGGGCATCGACGGCATTGCCTTCGCCGCCGACGGGGCCATGTACATCAACAATGTGCAGCAGCAGGAACTGTGGCGCGTGCAGCTGGTGGCAGGCTCCGCCGCGACGCTGACGCGGCTCAACGCCACACGCAAGATGGAAGGGCCGGACGGGTTGCGCCCCATCGGCGGCAACCGCTTCCTGCAGGCCGAGGGCACCGGTGGCCGCATTACGCTGGTCACCATCGAGGGAGACACCGCGCGCATCGATTCATTGCGCGAGGGGCTCGACTCCTCCCCAGGCGTGACATTGATCGGCGACACCGTGTATGCGGTGGAGGGCAAGATCCAGTACCTGTTCAGTCCAGACTTCCGCGGCAAGGATCCAGGTCCGTTCCGCGCCATTGCCATTCCGTTGCCGCGCTGAAGGTTGCCTCATGAAGAAATTGCTCACTGGTGCGCTCTGGCTGATTGCCGCCGCAGCGCATGCCCAGGCTCCTGGCGAACGCACCGCCTGGCAGCAGGTGGATTGTGACCATGCCTGCCTGTCGCAGTTCGCGCGGGATTACGTGGCCGCACTCGGGCAGCGCAACCCCGCATCGCTGAAGCAGCAGCCGCGGGTGCGATTCACCGAGAACAATGTGGAGTTGCCCTTCGGCAAGGAGGGCTTGTGGGCCACCGTCACTGGCGTCGCCAGCAGCGGCATGATTGCAGCCGACACCCAGACCGGGCAGGTGGCCTGGATCGGCACGGCGGCGGAAAACGGCAAGCCGGTGTACTTCGCGTTGCGCCTGGGCGTGCGTGAGGGCGCCATCGCCGAGGCCGAGACCGTCGTGGTGCGCAACACCGGCCTGCCGCTGCCCTTCGGTGATGTCACCAAGGTGGAGCACGATCCCACTTTCAACGAGATCCTGCCGCCGGAGCAGCGCCGCTCGCGTGAGCGCCTGCGCGCTGTGGCCGACAGCTACTTCAACACTGTCGAGCTCAATGATGGCGTTGTGTTTGCGCCGTTTGATCCAGACTGTGGCCGGCTCGAGAACGGCATCTCCACCACGGCGGCCAGTGCTGGTACGGGTGGCAATGCCAGTTCCATCTCGCCGGGCTGCGAGGCGCAGTTCAAGCTCGGCATCTACCGCATCAACAAGCGCATCCGCGAGCGCCGCTATCCGCTGATCGACGTGGAACGCGGCGTGGTGGTGGCCACCGGCTTCTTCGATCATGCCAATGAGTTCGATCGCTACAATCTCACCGACGGGCGCGAGATGAAGACCGCTCTGAAGTGGCCGAACTCGATTTCACTGATCGAGGCGTTCCGCGTCCGCAACGGTGCCATCCACCGCATTGAAGCCGTGTTCACCTACGTGCCGCATCGCATGCACAACCCTTTCTACGTGTATCCGCCGGCGCCGCCCGCACAGGCCGAAGACACGGCTACCACGAAGGAGCGTTGCGACAAGGCCTGCCTTGCTGCGCTGGCCGGGCGTTTCATGACGGCCATGGCGGCGCAGCGTCCGCAGGACATACCGTGGGCGCGCACCGTGAAGTTCACGGAGAACGGCGTCAGCATCCCGGTGGGCGAGGGCATCTGGGGTTCCATCCGCGCCAAGTCGGATACGGCCCTGACGGTGGCGGACGCCAGCACCGGTACGGTGGCCTGGTATGGCCTCATCTACGATCACGATGCCCCGGCCTATGCCGGCGTGCGCCTGAAAGTCCTGGGCACGCGCGTGGCGGAGGCGGAGGTGATCGTGGCGCGCGAACGCAATCCCGGGCCGTGGGCGGATCCGAAGCAGTTCGTCATCGACGCGCGGTTCGGCGCCGCATTGCCGGCGGGTGCGCGCGTCTCGCGCAAGCAGCTGGTGGCGGCGGTGCAGGGATATGCCCGCACGGTTGAGCGCAACGACGGCCAGCTGCATACCCGCTTCGCGCCCGCCTGCGTCCGGACGGAAAACGGCCTGGTCGTCAGCAGCGGGCAGGTCGGGTCGGCCGGCATCGTCAAATCCCCCGGCCAGTTCGCCGAGGGTTGCGAGGCCCAGCTGAAACTGGGCCTGTACCGCCCCCTGGACCGCCTGCGCGGGCGCCGGGTGCTGGCCGTGGACGAGGAGCGCGGACTGGTGGCGGTTGCCTCGGTGGCGGACTTCGGGCTCTCCCGGCGCCAGTACATGCTCACCGACGGCCGGCAGGTGGAGGCGCAGGCCGTCCACGCCATGGCCCGTGAGCTGTTCGAGGTCTTCAAGGTCTCTGGCGGCCAGATCGAGGCTGTCCAGGCGGTGTCCGTGGACCAGCCCTACGGCATGCCGCTGGCCTGGACCGACTGAGCCGGCGCCCCCGGCTCGTGTTCCTTGCCCGCCGGGGGGCCTTTCAGTACACTTCGCGCCCCCTTGCCACACCGCTAATGCCTTGAGCGGGTGGCTAATTATCCAGAAGGAGCAAACATGAGGCATTACGAGATCGTCGTCCTGGTGCACCCGGACCAAAGCGAGCAGGTTCCGGCAATGCTCGAGCGTTACAAGGGCATTGTCGCCGCCACCAACGGCACCGTGCACCGCGTCGAGGACTGGGGCCGCCGCCAGCTGGCCTACCCCATCGCCAAGGTGCACAAGGCCCATTACATCCTGCTCAACATCGAAACCGACCAGACCGCGCTGGCCGAGCTGACGGGCGCGTTCCGTTTCAGCGACGCCGTGCTGCGCCACCTGGTGGTGGGCATGGATGAGGCAGTCACCGAGCCGTCGCCGATGGCGCGTGGCGAGGAAGAAGAAGGCGGTGGCCGTCGCGACCGTGACGACGACGAGATGGACGCCCGCTAAGGAACACCGGAGAACTACATGTCACGTTTCATCCGCCGCAAGAAATTCTGCCGCTTCACCGCCGACGGCGTGAAGTCGATCGATTACAAGGATCTGGGCACGCTCAAGGGCTACATCTCGGAGACCGGCAAGATCGTCCCGAGCCGTATCACCGGCACCAAGAGCCATTTCCAGCGCCAGCTGTCCACCGCCATCAAGCGCTCGCGCTTCCTGGCGCTGCTGCCCTACACCGACCAGCACTGAGGTTCGCCATGGATGTCATTCTTCTCGAGAAAGTGGCCAATCTCGGCAACCTGGGCGACCGTGTAGCGGTGCGTTCGGGCTATGCCCGCAATTTCCTGCTGCCCAAGGGCAAGGCGACGCTCGCCACCGTCGCCAATGTGCAGAAGTTCGAGGCCCGTCGCGCGGATCTCGAGAAGGTCGCCAACGACCAGCTCGCAGGTGCCGAGGCGCGCAAGGCCAAGTTCGAGGGCTTCAAGCTTGCCATCACCGCGAAGGCGGGTACGGAAGGCAAGCTGTTCGGCTCCATCGGCACTGCCGATATCGCCGAGGCGGCCACTGCGGCAGGCCATGAGCTGTCACGCAGCGAAGTGCGTCTGCCGAATGGCCCGTTGCGCACCGTGGGTGAGCATGTTGTCGCGGTGCATCTGCACACCGACATCGACCTCGAGCTCACGGTGGTCATCGCGGCCGACGAAAAGGCCTGATACCCACAGGTTGTGCCATAGCCGGTCCACAGGCTGATGGGTCAGAATGGCCCTCACATGGACCGGCTCAACACACCACCGCATTCCGTCGAAGCCGAGCAGGCCGTCATTGGTGGCCTGCTGCTCGATACGCAGGCCTGGGATCAGGTCGGCGACAGCATCACCGCCAGCGATTTCTATCGCCCCGATCACCGGATGATGTTCGAGGCCATCAGCGACCTGGTGGCCGAATCCAAACCGCTTGACGTGATCACCGTCTCCGAACGGCTGGAAAGCCGCGGCAAGCTCGCCGACGTCGGCGGCCTGGCCTACCTCTCCACGCTGGTCCGCGATACCCCTACGGCCGCCAATGCCCGCGCTTATGCGCAAATCGTGCGCGAGAAGGCCCTGCTGCGCGCGCTGATCAGCGCCGGCCACGCCATTTCCTCCTCGGTGTTCAACGACGAGGGGATGTCGGCACGAGACCTCGTCAGCCTCGCCGAGCAGAAGGTGTTCGAGATCGCCGAGCGTGGTTCGCGGGCCAGCGAGGGTGCGCAGTGGGTGCGCCGGCTGCTGCCGGCGCTGATCGAGCAGATCGACGACTGGCACAACAACCCGGACAAGCTGCGCGGCGTGGCGACGGGCTTTGTCGATTTCGACCGCAAGACCGGCGGCCTGCGCGGCGGCGACCTGGTGATCGTGGCGGGGCGTCCGTCCATGGGCAAGACCACCCTGGCGATCAACATGGCCGAGAACGTGGCGCTCGACCCGAATGTCAAAGGCTCGGTGCTGATCTTCTCGATGGAGATGCCGGCGGAGCAGCTGATGACCCGCATGCTGTCCTCCGTGGGCGGCGTGCCGCTGCATGATATCCGCAGCGGCCGCGTCACCGATCAGGACTGGGTGCGCATCAGCAGCGCCACCAGCCAGCTGCAGGAGGCCCGCATCTTCATCGACGAGACGCCGGGCCTCACGCCCACCGAGCTGCGCGCCCGCGCGCGGCGCGTGAAGCGCGAGCACGGGCTCGACATGGTGGTGGTCGATTACCTGCAGCTGATGCAGGTGGCGGGCAACAAGGAGAACCGTGCCACCGAGATCTCGGAGATCTCGCGCGGGCTGAAGGCGCTGGCCAAGGAGCTCAGCGTGCCGGTGATTGCGCTGTCGCAGCTGAACCGCAGCGTGGAGCAGCGCGAGAGCAAGAAGCCGGTGATGTCGGACCTGCGCGAATCCGGCGCCATCGAGCAGGACGCCGACATGATCCTGTTCATCTACCGCGAAGAGGTCTACGACAAGAACACCCCGCGCAAGGGCGAAGCAGACATCGACCTCGCCAAGCACCGCAACGGCGAGACCGGCTATTTCACGCTCACCTTCCAGGGCCAGTACACGCGCTTCCAGAATTTCGCCTCCAACTCCTATGCCGAAGGGGTGCTGCGCTGAGACCACTGATCCGGGCTGAGATCAGCGCCGCGGCGCTGCGCTCGAACCTGGCGCGGGTGCGCGCACTGGCGCCGCGCAGCCGGGTGATGGCGGTAGTGAAGGCCAATGCCTATGGTCATGGCGCGGTGGCTGTGGCCCAGACATTGTCCGATGCCGATGCCTTCGGTGTTGCCCGCATCGAGGAGGCCGTGGCATTGCGTGCGGCCGGCATCCAGAGGCCGATCCTGCTGATGGAGGGCGTGGTGCGCGCGGAGCAACTGGCCGAGGCGGCGCGTCATGGCCTGCAGCTGGTGGTGCATGAACCCGGCCAGCTGGCGCTGCTGGAGAGCGCCCCTGCTGGCCAGCGTTTCGTCGTGTGGCTGAAGTTCGACAGCGGCATGAACCGGCTGGGCTTTCGCGCGCCGGAATTCGAGGCCGCGCTGCTGCGCCTGACGGCACTGGGAGGGCGCATCGCCGAGGTGCGCCTGATGACGCACTTCGCAGCGGCCGATGAACCCGACGGTGGCCACGAGCAGCTGGCGCGCTTCGCGCAGCTCGCAGCCGGCCGCGGCAACCTGCGCAGCCTCGCCAATTCTGCCGCCGTGTTTGCACTGCCTGCCAGTCACGCCGACTGGGTGCGGCCGGGGCTTGCGCTGTATGGCGTGTCGCCGTTTGCCGATCGCGATGGCGCGGCGCTCGGGCTGGTGCCGGCCATGCGGCTGGTGTCGACCGTGATAGCGCTGCGTGAAGTTCCAGCCGGGGAGGCCGTGGGATATGGCGCCACCTGGCGCGCCAGGCACGACACTCGCGTCGCCATCCTGGCAGCCGGCTACGCCGACGGCCTGATGCGTTCCCTGCCCAGCGGCACACCGGTGCTGGTCAATGGCGTTCGCGCCGGCCTGCTCGGTCGCGTGTCCATGGACATGATAGCCGTCGATGTCACGCAGGTGCCGGATGTGCACGTGGGCGGCGATGCCGTGCTGTGGGGGCCGGAGCTGCCGGTTGAGGAGATCGCCAGCCGCGCCGGCACCAATGGTTACGAATTGCTGTGCGCGGTGAGTGCGCGCGTATCGCTGGTGCTGGCCTGAGACGCTACTGCCGTCGCGAGTTCTGCGGGACGACCACCAGGATGATCTTGCCGATGCTCTGGCCGCTGCTGCCCAGCGCCTGCGCCTGCGCCGCTTCAGCCAGCGGGAAGGTGCGGTAGACCGTGACGTTGTACTGGCCCCGCTCGGCGAGCGCGGCCAGCGCACGCAGTGACTCGCCGTTGCCCGGGCCCCGATAACCACCGCCTACCACGACGCAGGTAACGCCGGCCGCAGCGCACCGGCCGTCGGCGGGCGCGCCGGCTATGGAAGTGAAACGGCCGCCACGGCGCACATAACCCAGCGCGGCATCGGCCTGGCCTTCCACCAGGTTGATGACGGCATCCACCTGCTGCACCCTGGCCGCCACATCATCGCGGTCATAGGCCACGAATTCTGCCGCGCCCAGCCGGCGCAGGAAATCCTGCTGCGAGGAATGGCCCACCGCAATGATGCGGGCACCGTGCGACTTCGCTACCTGCACAGCCACTTCTCCCGAACCGCCTGCCGCGCCAATGATCGCCACCCGCTGGCCGGGTTGCAGCTGGGCATCGGTGGCAGCGCGGTAGCCGGCGACGCCAGCGACCGGGATACCCGCCGCCTGCTCGAAGGTGAAGCGGCTGGGCTTCGGAATCACCTCATCGGCCAGCGCCACGGCATATTCGGCATAGGCGCCATTGACGCGTGCGACCACTGCATCGCCGGGTTTGAAGGCCGTCACATCCGGGCCGACGCTGTCGACGATGCCGGCGGCATCGAAACCCGGCACCGGCGCCCGGCGCTTCCAGTCCACCGGATTCACACCGGCCGCGTAGATCCTCAGCAGCACCTGGCCCGCGGACGGCACCGGCGTGGTCACCGACTGCAGCACCAGTCCCTGGTTGCCCTGCACGATGGCCTGCGAGGTCTTCGGTGCCGCCACCGCGGCGGCGGCCGTCACGAGGCTCACCAGCAAGGCAGCAGTACGCAGCGACATGGGCGTCTCCTTACGCTTTGGCGGCAGCCAGCGCCGCGTCGACAACCTCTTCCAGCGTGCGGGTCGGCCTTCCGATGGCCTCCTCGAGGGTCAGGCTGTCATCGTACAGCCAGCCGTCCGCTGCCTTTGCGTCGGCGTCCGCAATCATGCGCGCCACCGGTTCGGGCAACCCGACCTGCGTCAGGGCGGCCACGTACTGCGCTTCCGCAAGATCCTGCACCAGCACGCGCTTGCCGGATTTGCGTGACAGCAGCTGGGCATACTCCTGCTTGGTGAAGCTGCTGCTGCCTGCCAGTTCATAGGACTGCCCGGCGCGATGGCCGTCGCGCAGCACCAGGGCGGCGGCGCCGGCGGCGTAGTCATCGCGCGATGCGGTGGAAAAGCGCGCCTCGCGCGAGGCGCTCTGGATGACGCCGAACTGGACCGCCAGCTGCGCGGTGCCAGTGTAGTTCTCGGTGGACGAGGGATGGCGCAGCCGGCGGGCGGGGAGGGTGCGTGCGGGCGGCGGTGCGGCGGTGGCGCGGTGCTCG
>JBEVNO010000167.1:0-16784 GCA_040508085.1 Steroidobacteraceae bacterium | reverse complement strand
CTGCGCCAGCGCCTGACGGTGGAATCCGAGGGCGAGGTGGCGGCACTGGCCGAAACCATCAACAGCATGACCAACACGCTCGCCACCTTCGCCGACCAGGTGACCAGCGTGGCACGCGAGGTGGGCGTGGAAGGCCGCCTGGGCGGCCAGGCGAATGTCCCCGGCGCCTCGGGCACCTGGCGCGATCTCACCGCCAACGTGAACCTGCTGGCCGCCAACCTCACCACGCAGGTGCGCGCGATTGCAGAGGTGGCCACCGCCGTGACCAAGGGCCAGCTGACCCGCTCCATCCAGGTCGAGGCGCGCGGCGAAGTGTCCGAGCTCAAGGACAACATCAACGCGATGATCGGCACGCTCAAGGTGACCACCGAGCGCAACACCGAGCAGGACTGGCTGAAGACCAACCTCGCGAAGTTCAGCCGCATGATGCAGGGCCAGCGCGATCTGGTCACGGTAGGCAACATGCTGCTGGTGGAGCTGGCGCCGCTGGTCAACGCGCAGCACGCGATCGTCTATGTCATGGATGACGATGGCGGGCAGCCGCTGCTGAAGCAGCTGTCGAGCTACGCCGACACACGCGACAGTTCGATGCCGCGCAGCTTCCAGCTGAACCAGGGCCTGGTCGGCCAATGCGCGGCCGATGGCCGCCGCATCCTGCTGGAGCAGATTCCCGACGATGCCGTGCACGTCACGAGCGGGCTGGTGTCGGCGCGGGCGCGCAATGTGATCGCGCTGCCGGTGCTGTACGAGGGCGAGGTGAAGGCCGTGATCGAGCTGGCCTCGCTGCACGAGTTCACCGCCCCGCACCTGGCGTTCCTGGAACAGCTCACCGGCAGTATCGGCGTGGTGCTCAACACCATCGAGACCACGATGCGCACGGAGAGCCTGCTGAAGCAATCGCAGGAACTGGCTGGCGAATTGCAGACCCAGCAGAGCGAGCTGCAGCAGACCAACGATGAGCTGGCGATGAAGGCGCGGCTGCTGGCTGAGCAGAACGCCGAGGTGGAGCGCAAGAACCAGGAAATCGAGCTGGCGCGCCGCGCGCTGGAGGAGAAGGCCGGGGAGCTGGCGCTGACCTCGCGCTACAAGTCCGAGTTCCTGGCCAACATGTCGCATGAGCTGCGCACGCCACTGAACAGCATCCTGATCCTCGGCCAGCAGCTGGCCGAGAATGCCGACAGCAACCTGAGCGCGCGCCAGATCGAATTCGCCAAGACCATCCATGGCGCCGGCACCGACCTGCTGAACCTCATCAGCGACATCCTGGACCTCTCCAAGATCGAGTCCGGCACCGTCACGGTCGAATCCGAGGAGCTGCTGTTCACGCACCTGCGCGAGACCGTCGAGCGCAGCTTCCGGCACGAGGCCGAGGCCCGCAAGCTGGGCTTCTTCACCGAGTTCGATCCGCAGCTGGGCCGGCAGATCACCACCGATTCGAAGCGTCTGATGCAGGTGCTGAAGAACCTGCTGTCCAATGCCTTCAAGTTCACGGCCCAGGGCAATGTCACGCTGCATGTAGGGCTGGCGCGTGGTGGCTGGTCGCCCGATCACCCGGTGCTGAGCCAGGCGCCCACCGTGGTGGAGCTTGCCGTCACCGACTCGGGCATCGGCATCGCGCCGGAAAAGCAGCGCATCATCTTCGAGGCGTTCCAGCAGGCCGATGCGGGCACGTCGCGCAAGTACGGCGGCACCGGTCTCGGCCTTGCCATCAGCCGCGAGCTGGCGCACCTGCTGGGCGGCGAGGTGCGCCTGCGCAGCACTCCCGGTGTCGGCAGCACCTTCACGCTGTACCTGCCGTCGGTGTACACCGGCCCCGCCTTCCAGACGCACCAGCATGTGCAGGCGCTGGCGCCGGAGCACGATTCCGCACGCTTCCAGACACTCACCTTGCCCGTGCGCGCCGACGAGCTGGTCGATGACTCCGCCGACCTGCAGCCGGGCGACCTCATCCTGCTCATCGTCGAGGACGATCCGCATTACGGCCGCGTGCTGCTGAACCTCGCCCGCGATTGCGGCTTCAAGGCGGTGATCGCCAAGACGGGCGCCGAAGCCCTGCATCTGGTGCGCCGGCACCAGCCCACCGCCATCACGCTGGATGTCTTCCTGCCGGACATGCTCGGCTGGACAGTGCTCAGCCAGCTCAAGCACGACCCCGCGACGCGGCATATTCCCGTGCAGATCCTCACCGTGGAGGAAGAGCACCAGTACGGCCTGGAGCGCGGCGCGTTCTCGTTCATGAGCAAGCCTGCGACTACCGAGGGGCTGGAGGCCACGCTGATGCGGGTGAAGGAATTCGCTTCCACACGCAAGCGCCGCCTGCTGGTGATCGAGGACGATCCGGCGGCGCAGCTCAGCATTGCCGAGCTGATCGGCTCGCATGATGTCGACATCACCTCCGCCGGCAGTGGCGCCGAGGCGCTGGCAGCGCTGCAGCAGCACAGCTTCGACTGCGTGGTGCTGGATCTGCACCTGCCGGACATGTCTGGCTTCGCACTGCTGGGGGAGATCCAGCAGCTGCCGCAGCTGCACGAGCTGCCCGTGGTGGTGTTCACCGGCCGCGAGCTGACGCCGGAAGAGGATGCGCAGCTGCGCCAGCGCGCCAAGAGCATCGTGTTGAAGGGAGTGAAGTCACCCGAGCGGCTGCTGGACGAAACCGCGCTGTTCCTGCATCGCGTGGTGACGGACATGCCCGCGCCCAAGCAGCGCATGATCGAGGGGCTGCATCGGGGCGATGAGCTGCTGGACGGCCGCAAGGTATTGGTGGTGGACGATGACATCCGCAACATCTTCGCCCTCAGCAGCGTGCTGGAACGCCACAAGATGACGGTGGTGACCGCCACCACCGGCCGCGATGCCATCGAACTGCTGGAACAGGACGATGAACTGGAGCTGGTACTGATGGACGTGATGATGCCGGAGATGGATGGCTACGAGACCATGCGGCAGATCCGCGCCCGGCAGCAGTTCCGCATGCTGCCCATCATCGCCCTCACGGCCAAGGCGATGAAGGGCGACCGCGAGAAATGCCTGCAGGCCGGCGCGTCCGACTATGTGGCGAAACCGGTGAACACCGAGCAGCTGCTGTCGCTGCTGCGCATGTGGTTGCACCGTTGAATACCAAAGTGCCCGAGGCCGAGCCGGCCCCCAAGGTAAGCATCCTGCTGGTCGACGACCAGCCGTCGCGGCTGCTCTCGTACGAATCGATCCTGCGTGAACTGGGCCAGAACCTGGTGCGGGCGCATTCCGGGGCGGAAGCGCTCCAGTGGCTGATGCACCAGGAATTCGCGCTGATCCTGCTGGATGTCAGCATGCCGGAGATGGACGGCTTCGAGACCGCCGCAATGATCCACGAGCACCCGCGCTTTGAACGCACGCCGATCATCTTCGTCACCGGTGTGCATGACACCGAGTTCGACCGCCTGAAGGGCTACAAGCTCGGCGCGGTCGACTATGTGTCGATCCCGGTGGTGCCGGAGATCCTGCGCGGCAAGGTCTCGGTGCTGATCGAGCTGCATACCAAGCGGCGCGAACTGCAGGCCGCCAACCGCGAACTGGCCGAGGCCAACCGCGCGCTGGCCGATGCCAACGTCAATCTGGAAGCAGAGAAGGCGCGCGAGCTGGAACTGCTGAACATGGATCTGCAGACCGCCAATCGCGAACTGGAACACATCAACGAGGCCCTGCAGGCGCAGATTGCCGAGCGCCGCCGCGTGGAGCTGGCGCTCACCAAGGCCGATCAGCGCAAGGATGAGTTCCTGGCCATCCTGGCCCACGAATTGCGCAATCCGCTGGCCGCGCTGGCCGGTGCATCGCGGCTGCTCAACACGCAACAGAAGAATCCGCAGCTGGCCGCCATGGCGAGCAGTTCGATCCAGCGCCAGGTGAGCCACATGGCGCGGCTGCTGGATGATCTGCTGGATGTGTCGCGCATTTCGCACGGGCTGATGCAGCTGCAGATGGAGCGCACCGACATGACCGAGGTGGTGCGATCGGCGATCGAGATGGTGCGGCCGCAGATCGATGCCAAGCAGCAGAGCCTGAAGATCGAGCTGGGCGGGCTGCCTGCGCCGGTGATGGCCGATGCAGTGCGCATCATCCAGATTGTCGCCAACCTGCTCAACAATGCCGTCAAGTACACCCCGGCATCCGGGCACCTGGAAGTGGCATTGCGCGTGGGGGAGCAGGAGGTCTCGGTGGCCGTGCGCGACAACGGCGTGGGCATCGCGCCGCCCATGCTGGAGCAGATCTTCGACATGTTCTTCCAGGTGGGCAAGACCCCCGGGCAGGGCGGCCTCGGCGTGGGGCTCGCATTGGTGAAGGGGCTGGTGAAACTGCACAACGGCCGCGTGCATGCGGCCAGCCGCGGCGAGGGGCAGGGCAGCGAGTTCGTGCTCACCCTGCCGCTGCTGCACGAACAGCCCCTGGCCGTGCCCGACAGGGCACCCGATGCAGCACTGGACAACATCGGCGCCTTGCGGGTGCTGGTGGCCGATGACAACCGCGACAGCGCCACCAGCTGGGCCGCGCTGATCGAGCAGGCCGGGCACGACGTGGTCGTGACCTTCGATGGGCAGGCCGCCTTCGATGCCGCTGGCCGGTTCCGTCCGCAGGTTGCGTTGCTGGACATCGGCATGCCGGAGCTGGACGGCTACCAGGTGGCCACACGCCTGCGCTCAACCGATTGGGGCAGGGAGATCTATCTGGTGGCTGTCACCGGCTGGGGGCAGGCGAAGGACCGCGCCATGGCGCGGGAAGCCGGCTTTGACGAGCACTACACCAAGCCACTGGATCCGGATCACCTGCAGAACATCCTGCGCAACGCCAACCGGCAGGTGCGCCGGGAACGCGGGCTGGCTGTCAGGACTGGCTGAACTTGCGGATGGCTGCGTACAGGTGGTCGAAGTCGCCGGTCTTCAGCACATAGGCCGAGGCCCCGGCCTCGCGGGCGTGGCGCATCAGTTCCGGATTGGAATGACCGCTGTGGATCAGGAAACGGGTCGCCGGGAACTGCGCGCACAGTGCCGGCAGGCGCTTCAGCGCCGAACCGCCCCGCAGTTCGATGTCCAGCACGGCCACCTGGGCGCGCTGGGATTCGATCAGCGCGCCGACCTCATCGATGGAATCAGTGACTCCGGCGCAGACCAGGTCTCCGGTTTCATCGATCAGCGGTGGCAGCACCAGCCGCAGATCCTCATTGTCTTCTGCAACTACGACCCGAATCGGAGGCACGGCCTGACCCTGGATGGCTTCTGTCATCCACCAACCTTAGCAGTTCAACCAGTTCACGCTGATCCAGTCGATCTGTAGGAGCAGGCCTACACCGGCAGTCTCAGGCATCGATCCACTCGAGCAGGTCGCCGGGCTGGCAGCCCAGCACGCGGCACATGGCATCCAGTGTTTCAAAGCGTACCGCCTTGGCGCGCCCATTCTTCAGCACCGCGACATTGGCGGGCGTCAGGCCCACGCGTTCGGCGAATTCGCCTACGCTCATCTTGCGTCGCGCGAGCTCCACATCGATGCGCACCACGATGGGCATCAGATCACCGCATCCATATCGCTGCGCAAAGCCGTGGCCTGTCGCAGCAGCGCGCGCATCACGACGACCAGCAGCACCAGCGCGGCGCCGCCGAGCAGCAGGTTGAGCAGCAGGAAGGGCATGCCGGGGTCGTCCGCGCCGCTCACCAGCACCAGCCATGCGGCGGCCAGCCCCACCCAGGCGCAGCCCATGGCGATGATGATGGCATCCACCCAGCGGAAGGCTGCAGGGCTGAAGATGCGGTCCTTCTGCACCATGGTCAGCAGCTGCCAGGTGCTCACCAGCACCACCTGCACGCACAGCATTTCGGCGGCCGTGAAGGCGGTGAGCGGCCAGCGCAGCCAGGCCAGCTCCGGGTGTTGCTGGGCCCAGAAGGCCCAGCCGCCGGGGAAAGACAGTGTCTGCAGCACGGTGGCGCCGGCAAAGGCGAGCACCAGGATGACCCGCAATGGCAGGACGGCGAAGCGTAGTGGTTCCATGCATCGAGTGTCAGCTAGTATCTATCGAATATCAATAGATAAAGCGCTCGATATCTGCAGCCGCAGGCGCCGGCTGGGGCCGGCCAGTGACCCCAACAATCCGGTTTGCTCCAAGCCGTTGATATCAGTAGAATCCGCGCTCTTTTTCGGTAGCCCTAACAGTTTGAGGCCTTGACCCGATTATGGTGATCATTCGTTTGACTCGGCGCGGTTCGCGCAATCAGCCCTACTACCACGTGGTCGTTACGGACCATCGCAAGCGTCAGGGCGGCAAGAGCCTGGAGCAGCTGGGCTTCTTCAATCCCAAGGCCCGCAAGGCCGAGCCCAAGCTCCGCCTGGACCTGGCACGCATCGAATACTGGCTGTCGCAGGGCGCGCAGAAGTCCGAGCGCGTCGACCAGCTGGTGCGCGAGTACCGCAAGACGGCGGTACCTGCGGCGGCCTGATCCATGCCGGGCGCAACGCCGCCTGAGCCGACGCTCAAGCTCGGACAGGTGGGTACGGCGCACGGCATCCGCGGATGGGTGCTGGTCCGCTCTTTCGCCGATCCGCCCGACTCGCTGCTCGACTACGACGAGTGGCAGCTGGCCGCCCCGGGTGGCGCGGTCAGGACAGTCAAGCTGCTGGAGGGCGCCACCTACCGGCAGGGCCTGCGGGTGCGCTTCGAAGGCATCGAAGACCGCAATGCGGCGCTGGCGCTGAGGGGATGGTGGGTGCGGATCGCGCGCAGCGAACTGCCCCCGCTGGAAGGCGACGAGCATTATCGCGACGACCTGCTGGGCTTTACCGTCCACAATGTCGAAGGGGTGGAGCTGGGCAAGGTCGATTATTTCGTGGACCTGCCCGGCGGTCCGGTGGTGGTGGTGAAGGGCGAGCGCGAGCACTGGGTGCCGCTGTCGCCGCAGCACATGGTCAAGATCGATGCGGCCGCGCGCCATATCGATGTCGACTGGCCGGCGGAGCTGGAATGAGGTTTGAAGTCGTGACGCTGTTCCCGGAGATGATCCAGGACGCGTTGCGACACGGCGTGACGGGTCGTGCCATACGCCGCGGACTGCTGGCGGTGGGCACGGAAGATCCGCGCGACGCCACGAGCGATGTGCACCGTACGGTGGACGATCGGCCGTATGGCGGCGGACCGGGCATGTTGATGAAGCCCGAGCCGTTGACGGCGGCGATAGCGGCGGCGGCGGCGCGTTTGCCGGCGGGCAGCCGCCGCATCTACCTGTCGGCGCAGGGCGCGAGGTTTGACCAGGCACGCGCCGCGGCGCTGAAGAGCGAGCCGGGCGTGGTGCTGGTGGCGGGAAGATATGAGGGGATCGACGAGCGGATCATCGCGACGTCGATCGACGAGGAGCTGTCGGTAGGCGATTACGTGCTGTCCGGCGGCGAGCTGCCGGCGTTGATCGTGATCGATGCGGTGGCGAGATTGTTGGAAGGGGCCTTGAACGATGCGCGTTCGAGTGCCGAGGAGTCGTTCGCGGATGGTCTACTGGACTGGCCGCACTACACCCGGCCCGAAGAGTTCGCAGGGCTCAAGGTCCCGCAGGTACTGGCGGGCGGCGACCACGAGCGCATACGGCGCTGGCGGTTGAAGCAGGCGCTGGGCAGGACCTGGGCAAGGCGCCCGGACCTGTTCATCGCCCGGCGCGCCAGTACGCCCGAAGAAGTTGAGTTATTGAACGAGTATTTGCAGGAAAGGCAGATCGAAACATGAACCACATCATCCAGCAGATCGAAGCCGAGCGCGCCACGCGCAAGGTTCCCGACTTCAAGCCCGGCGACACGATCATCGTGAACGTCAAGGTGAAGGAAGGCGATCGCGAGCGCGTCCAGGCCTACGAAGGTGTCGTGATCGCACGCAGCAACCGCGGCTTCAATTCGTCGGTCACCGTGCGCAAGATCAGCCACGGCGAGGGCGTGGAACGCGTGTTCCAGCTGCACAGCCCGACCATCGAGGACATCTCGGTCAAGCGCCGTGGCAACGTGCGCCGCGCCAAGCTGTACTACCTGCGCGACCTCTCGGGCAAGGCTGCCCGCATCGAAGAGAAGGTCTAAGCCAGGCCGCTGCGTCGCATGAGTGCGATAGGCGGGTTCTTCCGTGGTGTGTGGCGCGGGCTGGATGGCCTGCGCCGCCTGCTGCACCTGCTGCTGCTGCTGCTGATCTTCGGCTTCATCATCGGCGCACTCAGTGGCGGCATGCCCAAGCTGCCTCCGCGCGGCGTGCTGCTGCTTGAGCCCTGGGGCCAGATCGTCGAGCAGCGCTCAGGCGACGCCATATCCATCGCCTTCAACCAGGCCCGTGGCCAGGGCGAGAACCAGACGCTGCTGTGGGATCTGCTGGACGCCATCCGCGCCGGCGCCAAGGATGACCGCGTCGCCGCCATTGCGCTGCACCTGGATTACTTCACCGGCGCAGGCCAGCCAACCCTCGAGGAAGTGGCCAGCGCCATGCGCGAGTTCCGCGCCACCGGCAAGAAGATCGTGGCCTATGGCACGTCGATCTCGCAGGCGCAGTATTACCTTGCCGCGCAGGCTGACGAGATCTACCTGGATCCCGTCGGCGAAGTGCTGATCGACGGCTATGCCTATTACCGGATGTACTACAAAGGGCTGCTCGACAAGCTCGGTGTGGACATGCACCTGTTCCGCGCCGGGCAATTCAAGACCGGCGGCGAGGACATGGTGCGCACCGACATGTCGGAGCAGGACCGTACCGAGAGCCTCGCCTACCTGAAGGGTCTCTGGGCCGGCTATCAGCGCGCCGTGACGGAGGCCCGTGGCCTGGCGCCGGACGTCATCGAGCAGTACGCCAATGGCTATATCGATGCGCTGCGCAGCAACAACGGCGATGCGGCGCGCGTGGCGCTGGAAGCAGGCCTGGTCACCGCGCTGAAGTCCGAGCAGCAGGTCAACGAGCGGCTGATCGAGCTGGCTGGAGCGGAGGACGAGGGCAGCTACCCGGTCATCGACTACGGCGCCTACGTCCGCGTACAGCATGCCGAGCAACGGCTGCACAACGACGGCAATGGGCGCGTCGGTGTGGTGGTCGCCAGTGGCGAGATCGGCGATGGCGAGCAGCCGCCGGGCAGCATCGGTGGCGTCACTGCGGCCGCGCTGCTGCGCGAGGTGCGCGAGAACGAAGACATCGCGGCCGTGGTGCTGCGTGTGGATAGCCCGGGTGGCAGTGCCACCGCATCCGAACAGATCTACCGCGAGATCGAGGCCATCCGCGCGGCCGGCAAGCCGGTGGTGGTATCGATGGGCGACGTGGCCGCGTCCGGTGGCTACTACATCGCGGCGCCGGCCAACCGCATCTTTGCCAGTGCCACCACCATCACCGGTTCCATTGGCGTGTACTCGGCGGTGCCGACGCTGGACCGCACGCTGGGCAAGGTCGGCGTCACGGTGGATGGCGTGGGCACTACCGCGCTGTCGGGCAAGATGCGGCTGGATCGCCCGCTGGACCCGGCACTGCGTGACTACCTGCAGCTCTCGGTGAACCGGTTCTATGAAGTGTTTCTCGCCCATGTGGCCGAGGGGCGCGGCAAGACGCGCGACCAGGTGCATGAAGTCGCGCAGGGCCGGGTGTGGATCGGCAGCGATGCGCTGGAACATGGGCTGGTGGATACGCTGGGTGGTTACCAGGATGCCGTGCGGGCGGCCGCGCAACTGGCTGGCCTGGCCGATGGCTATGACGTGCAACGCATCGAGCCGGATCTGTCCTGGGCCGAGCAGCTGGCGCTGCAGTTGCGCATGGGTGGCGCGCATCTGTCGGGCCTGGTGCTCGGGCCGGCGCTGCGGCAGGTTAGTGCGCAGTTCGGCCCGGTGGCGGGTCCGGTGTCGCTGCTGCAGAGGGAGTACCAGCGCGTCGAGCGCCAGGCACAGGCGGGCAAGCCGCTGGCCTACTGCTTCTGCACTGTGGAGTAGCGGTGGTCACGGCGCAGGGCGGTCCGCAAGGCCACCTGGCCGACCACCGTGCCACACGGCTGTTCCTGGCGTTGGCCGGCTTCTTCATCGCCGACGCACTGCTGGCGGAATTCGTCGGCGTGAAGATCTTTTCCCTGGAACGCACGCTGGGAACGGGCGATTTCCACTGGAGCCTGCTGGGCGTGGGCGGCACGCTCAATTTCACCGCTGGCGTCCTCTACTGGCCGGTGGTGTTCGTGCTCACCGACATGATCAACGAATACTACGGGCGCAAGGGCGTGCGGCTGGTGTCCTGGCTGGCCGTGGCCTTCATCGCCTGGGCGTTCCTGGCGGCGTACCTCGCCATATCGCTGGCCCCGGCGCCATTCTGGCTCGAAGCCAATGCAGAGCTGGGCGTGCCGGACATCCAGAAAGCCTATGCGCTGATCTTCGGGCAGGGCATGTGGACCATCGCTGGCTCCGTCGCCGCCTTCCTGGTCGGGCAGCTGGTGGATGTGACCGTGTTCCACCGCATCCGCGCCGCCACCGGTGAGCGCTGGCTGTGGCTGCGCGCCACCGGCTCGACCGCCGTATCGCAGCTGTTCGACAGCTTCATCGTGCTGTACATCGCCTTCGTGCTCGGACCCCAGAAATGGCCCGTGCCGCAATTCCTGGCAGTGGGTACAGTGAACTATCTCTATAAAATGCTGGCTGCCGTCGCGATGATACCGGTGCTGTATCTGGTGCATCTGGGCGTACGCCGTTATCTGGGGGTTCGGGAAGTGGAACGACTGCGCCACGAGGCAGCACAGTGAGCCCGGCGGCCGCGCGGGCCTGGGACGAGATGATCGGCCCCGACGGCAGGGCGCGCGCGCATTACCTGGCCTATTCGGACTGGCTGCTGAGCCAGGGCACAGACCGGCTGGCGGCCAAGAGCGCCGAGGCCGACGCACTGTTCCATCGTTTTGGCATCACCTTCGCGGTATATGGCCAGGCCGAGGGCACCGAGCGCCTGATCCCCTTCGACGTGGTGCCGCGCGTGCTGCCGCATGAGGAATGGGCGCGGCTGGAGGCGGGGTTGAAGCAGCGCGTCAGCGCGCTGAATGCCTTCCTCGCCGACATCTACGATGCGCAGGACATCCTGCGCGCCGGCCGCATCCCTTCCGACCTCATCCTGCAGAACAGCCAGTACCGGCCGGAAGTGCAGGGCATTGCCGTGCCCCAGCGCATCCACGCGCATATCGCAGGCGTCGATGTGGTGCGCGCCGATGACGGGCGCTTCTACGTGCTGGAAGACAACCTGCGTGTGCCGTCCGGGGTTTCCTACATGCTGGAGGACCGCCGCATGATGATGCGGCTGTTCCCGGAGCTGTTCGCCCGTTGCCAGGTCAAGCCGGTGGAGCACTATCCGGATGTGCTGCTGGCCAACCTCACCAGCGTGGCGCCGCGCAGCGTCGACAACCCCACCGTGGTGCTGCTGACACCGGGGGCCTACAACAGCGCCTATTTCGAGCACGCCTTCCTCGCGCAGCAGATGGGCATCGAACTCGTGGAAGGCCAGGATCTGGTGGTGCGCGATGAAATCGTCTACATGCGCACCACCAAGGGTCCGCAGCGGGTGGACGTGATCTACCGCCGCATAGACGACGACTTCCTCGACCCGGAAGTGTTCCGCAAGGATTCCACCCTGGGCGTGCCCGGCCTCATGAAGGCCTACCGCGCCGGCAATGTGACGCTGGCCAATGCCATCGGTACCGGCATCGCCGATGACAAGTCGGTGTATCCGTTCGTGCCGGAGATGATCCGCTTCTACCTCGGCCAGGAGCCGCTCATCGACAATGTGCCCACGCGGGTCCTGCGCAACGCGGATGACCTCGCGTATACGCTCGAGCACCTGGATGAGCTGGTCGTGAAGGAGGTCCATGGTGCCGGCGGCTACGGCATGCTGATCGGGCCGATGGCCAGCCGCGAGGAGCTTGAAGCCTTCCGCGCGCGCATCATCGCCGACCCGGCGCGCTATATCGCGCAGCCGACGCTGTCATTGTCCACCTGCCCGACGCTGACCGCGACCGGCCTGGCGCCGCGCCATATCGATCTGCGGCCTTTCGTCCTGTCCGGCCGCGACACCACCATCGTGCCCGGTGGCCTCACCAGGGTGGCGCTGCGCGAAGGCTCGCTGGTGGTGAATTCCTCGCAGGGCGGTGGAACCAAGGACACCTGGGTGCTGGAGCCGCCGACCAATGCTTAGCCGCACCGCCGATCACCTGTACTGGATGGCGCGCTACCTCGAACGCGCCGAGACCATCGCCCGCATGCTGGAGGCCGAGCACCAGCTGGCCATGCTGCCGCGCCCGATCGAAGTGGCCGAGCGCTCGCGTCGCGCCACGCTGGTGGCATTGGGCGCGCACGAGAGCTTCGACGCGCGCTCGGCCTATGCCTCTGACGACGTGCTGGAGTTCCTGGCCTTCGACCGCGAATACGGCGGCAGCATCGTGTCGTGCATCTCGAAGGCGCGCGAGAATGCCCGCGCCGTGCGCGGCGCTGTGGCCTCGGAGACCTGGGAGACCATCAACGCCACCTGGCTCGAGATGCGCGCGCTTGAGCGCCGCAAGGGCGCCGAGCGCAGCCGCCTGCTGTTCGATTTCATCCGCCAGCGTGCGCACCTGATACGTGGCGTCACCGTGGTGGCCATGTTGCGTGACGAGGCCTTCCACTTCATGCGCATCGGCTCGTTCCTGGAACGCGCTGATGGCACTGCGCGCCTGCTCGATGCCCGTACCAGCAGTGCCGCCGGCGATCCGCATGGCCAGGACGCGCACGAGTGGACGGTGTTGCTGCGCACCCTGTCGGCATTCGAGGCCTACCGCCGGCTGTTCCGCAATGCCGTCACACCGCAGAAGGTGGCCGAGATGTTCGTGTTGCGGCATGACGTGCCGCGCTCGCTGCGACGCTGCCTGATCGAGATCCAGTGGAACCTGAAGGCGGTGGCCAACGAGCAGTCGGCGCAGACGCAGCGCCTGGTGGGCTCGCTGCAGGCGCAACTTGAGTTCGGGCTGGCCGACGAGCTGGCGCCGGAGCGGCTGGGGGAATACCTGGCGGGCAAGGTCAAGCAGCTCACGCTGATCGGCAACGGCATCATGAGCGATTTCCTGCGGGCAGAGCCGGAGCCGGAAGCCGTGCCCGTGCCGCCGCCCGTGACGGCGCCCGCAGCCGGCCCGCGGCACCAGTAGACCCGCCATGACCTATTGCGTGGCCGTCTCCGTGGATGAAGGGCTGGTGCTGCTTTCCGACTCGCGCACCAATGCCGGCGTCGACCGGATCTCCACCTTCCGCAAGATGACGCTGTTCGAGGCACCCGGCCAGTGTGCCGCCGTGATCATGGGCTCGGGCAACCTGAGCGTCACGCAGTCGGTGATCGGCCGGCTGCAGGAGCAGCTGGCCTCGGAGCAGCACAGCCTGTTGCGGCAGAAGTCCATGGCGGACGTGGCCTTCGAGGTGTGCGAGGCCGTGCGCGAGGTGTATCGCCGCGATGCCGAGTCGCTGCGCATCCATGGCCTCGACTTCAATCCCGAGTTCATAGTCGGCGGCGCCGTGCGCGGCGAGCCCACGCGGCTGTTCCATGTCTATGCCGCCGGCAACTTCATTGAGAGCACCGACGAGACGCGTTATTTCCAGATCGGCGAAACCAAGTACGGCAAGCCCATCATTGACCGGGTGATCCATGCGGACACCGGCGTCGCGGCCGCGGCCAAGTGCCTGCTGGTATCCATGGATTCGACCCTGCGATCGAACCTCACGGTGGGCATGCCGCTGGATCTTGCCATCCTGCGCAATGGCGAGCAGCGTATAACCCTGCGGCGCACCATCGCCGAGGATGATCCCTACTGGGTGTTGATCAGGGATGGCTGGGGCGCGGCGCTGCGCGAGGTGTTCCACGCGCTGCCGGACCTGCCGCTGCCGGCTGTGGCCGGAAACTAGAACTGCGGTTATCGAGTGGAGAGGTGGATGTTGCTGCAACAGATACGTAATGGCTGGAAGTTCGCGGCGCTGCTGGCGGCAGCGGCAGGGTTGGTGGTTCTGGCCTCCTGTGCCACGCGGGGCGGCGTCACCGGCCAGCGCCTGAATGCTGCCGACTCGCCCGCCGATGCCGGCCAGTGGATGTCCTATGGCCGCACCTGGGACGAGCAGCGTTTCAGTCCGCTCAAGCTGATCAACGACCAGAATGTGAACCGCCTGGGCCTGGCCTGGTATGACGATCTGGATACCTATCGCGGGGTGCAGGCGACGCCACTGTTCGTGGACGGCGTGCTGTACAACGTCTCCGTCTGGAATGTGGTCACGGCCTACGACGCGCGCAACGGCAAGGTGCTGTGGCGCTTTGATCCCAAGGTGGAGCGGCAGTGGGCGCGCCTCGCCTGCTGCGGACCGACCTCACGCGGCATCGCGATGTGGGAGGGCAAGATCTATGTGGGCGCGCTCGATGGCCGCCTGATTGCCGTGGATGCGCGCAATGGCCGGCAGCTGTGGTCGGTGCAGACCTTTCCGCTGGACCAGCCTTATTCCATCACCGGCCCGCCGCGTGTGTTCGACGGCAAGGTGGTGGTCGGCAATGGCGGCGCCGATTATGGCGTGCGCGGCTTCGTGACTGCCTTCGACGCCAACACCGGCAAGAAGCTGTGGAAGTTCTATACCGTGCCGGGCAACCCGGCCGATGGCCCGGACGGAGAGGCCTCGGACAGCGTGATGGCGCTGGCCACCAAGACCTGGAATGGGCAATGGTGGCAGTACGGCGGTGGCGGCACGGTGTGGGATTCCTTCGTCTACGACCCGAAGCTGAAGCTGGTCTATCTCGGCACGGGCAATGGCTCGCCGCATATCCAGCAGTTCCGCAGCCCGGGCGGCGGCGACAACCTGTTCCTGTGCTCCATCGTGGCGCTGAATGCCGAAACGGGGGAATACGTCTGGCACTACCAGATGGTGCCCAACGAGCAGTGGGACTTCACCTGCACGCAGCCCATGGTGCTGGCGGATCTGGACATTGGCGGCCGCAAGCGCGAAGTCATCATGCAGGCGCCGAAGAACGGCTTCTTCTACGTGCTCGACCGCCGCAGTGGCGAGCTGATTTCGGCGAAGACCTATGTGCCCAATCTGTGGGCCACTGAAATCGACATGGCTACCGGCCGCCCCAAGGTGAACCCGGGTTCCTATGTCACGACGACGCCTGAGCTGATGACGCCCACCTGGATGGCGGCGCACAGCTGGCATCCGATGTCGTATTCGCCACTGACGGGGCTGGTGTATTTCCCGGTGCAGGAGCAGTGGACCGTGCAGGCGCGGGTTGCGGATGACCAGTTCCGCTTCGTGCCGTTCCGTTCCAATTCCGGCAACTCGTTCACTGCTGATCCGCAGCGCCGCCGCGAATTGCAGAAGATCGCCGACAGCCGCGAGAAGGGCTACTTGCTGGCCCTGGATCCGAAGACGCAGACCGAGGCCTTCCGCGTGCCCTACAAGTATCCCGGCTCCGGGGGCGTTCTGACCACCGCCGGCAACCTGCTGGTGCAGGGTACGGTGGACCGCACCGTCGCCATCTACAAGGCCACCGATGGCACGAAGCTGTGGGAGTCGCCGGTGCAGACGATTCCCGTGGCGGGGCCGATGACATACGAAGTGGATGGCGAGCAGTACATCGCGATCAATGCCGGCTGGGGCGGGTCACCGGTGGCGGGACTGGCTGCGGAGAATCCACCGGTGCGTTTCGGGACTGCGCGCCTGCTGGTCTACAAGCTGGACGCCAAGGGCGTGGAGCTGCCGCCGCTGCCGCCGCCGGTGGATGTACCCGCGCCGCCGCCGCTGCGCGCCAGCGAAGAGCAGATCAACCGCGGCCGCAAGATCTTCGGCGAGACCTGCTCGCGCTGCCATGGCGACAATGCCGTGGGTGGCCTGAAGGACCTGCGCTTCATGACGCCGGAGACGCGCCGCGACTTCAATGCCATCGTGCTCGACGGCATCCGCAAGGAGAAGGGCATGCTGGGGTTCAAGGACCTGCTGTCGCAGGCCGATGTCGACGCGGTGAACGGCTATCTGGTGGCCCGCGCCAATGAGGATTACCAGGACCACGTCGCCACCCTGCAGGGCGCGCATCCGCAATAAACGCGGGGCGCGTCGGTCAGCGGCTGGGGCCTGGGGCCGGGAGCAGGCGCCACTCCCCCGGACTGTAGTTGGGCGCGACGGGGTCGCCCGCCAGCAGCCGCGCCAGCTCCGATACGCCGGGGTTGTGCGCCACCAGCAGCACCAGGCCGCTGCAGGCAGTGGCCACGCGTGCCTCGACTTCCAGGGTCACCTGCGGCGCGTTGTACAGAGTGTCCAGGAACTGCAGGGCACCGGCCGGCAACTGCAGTTCAGCAGCGATGAGCTCGGCGGTCTGCCGGGTGCGACGCGCCGGGCTTGCCAGCAGCAGGGCCGGGCGCAAACCGGCAGCTTGGATGGCGAGGCCGGTGTCGCGGGCGCCGGCCACACCCTGCGGGGTGAGCGGCCGGTCGAAATCACGGCCCCGGTATTGCGGCCAGTCGGCATGCGCGTGGCGGACGAGGATGAGTTGGGGCGCGGGCATGCGGGCCCCAATCTTAGCGTGAAGTCTTCAGAACGGGGGAGGCCATGGCAGGTGGCGCCACTGGCCTGGCTGCAGGTCGGGCACTTTCGGATCCTGGGCGAGGATGCGCGCCAGTTCGGAGATTCCCGGATTGTGGCCGACCAGAGTCACCAGCGTGTAGGCCTCGGCGAGCGTGCGCAGCTCGTTCTCCAGGGCGTCGGTCGTGGCGCCCTGCAGATTCTCCGAGAAGAAGATGTCGGTCTCGGGCACA
>JBEVNO010000163.1:0-7582 GCA_040508085.1 Steroidobacteraceae bacterium | reverse complement strand
ATGGTTCTCGACGCGCTGCTGAAGATCAAGAATGAAATGGACCCCACGCTGGCCTTCCGGCGCTCCTGCCGTGAAGGCATCTGCGGTTCGTGCTCGATGAACATCGACGGCGTCAACACGCTGGCCTGCATCAAGGCCTGCGATGAGGTGAAGAGCGCCGATGTGCGCATCTATCCACTGCCGCATATGCCAGTGGTGAAGGATTTGGTGCCGGATCTTACCCAGTTCTATGCGCAGTACGCGGCGGTGAAGCCCTGGCTGAGCGCGCGCTCGCCAGCTCCCACCGACCGTGAGCGCTTCCAGTCCAAAGAGGACCAGGAAAAGATCGACCGGCCATCGGCCTGCATCCTGTGCGCCTGCTGCTCCACCTCCTGTCCCAGCTACTGGTGGAACTCCGATCGTTTCCTGGGGCCGGCTGCGCTGCTGGCGGCCTATCGCTGGATCATCGACAGCCGTGACGATGCCACTGGCGAACGCCTCGACGACCTGGAGGATCCGTTCCGCCTGTATCGCTGCCACACCATCATGAACTGCACCGAGGCCTGTCCGAAGGATCTCAACCCGGCGCGCGCCATCGCCGAGGTCAAGCGCATGATCGACCAGCGTCGCGGCTGACATGCAGAGCGCCGGCAGCCCGGCCGGCCGCCTCGCCTGGCAGTGCCGCCGGGGCATGAAGGAACTCGACCTGGTGCTCACGCGTTACCTGCGCGAACAATGGCCGCAGGCTGATGCGGCCGCTCGGCGCTGTTTCGAGCAGATTCTCGAGTTGCCGGATCCCTTGCTGGCGGCCTATCTGATGGGCCGTGAAACACCTGCTGATCCGCAGCTGCAGCAACTTGTTGACCAGTTGCGCCGCATACAGTCGGCGCCTGCTGCGGCAACCGCCGCTGATATCGCGTCCCAGCCCTGAGGGCCTGGAATTGCCGCTGCGGCCTTCTCCGCGCTGGCGGCTTGCGCGGCGGGTGCTGGGCCTGGCGACGCTCTGCTACCTCGCCGAGCTGCTGCTGGGCCACCACTATGTGGTTGCGGCCGCGACTACGGTGCTGGCGGCCCTGTTGCTGTGGCGGGCTCATTGCACCGAGCGTTGGCAGAGCACTCCGCCGCGGCGCCTGGTGTGGGCGGCGGATGGGCGGATGTTCCTGGTAACCCCTGGCGCGCCGCCGCAGGAGGCCAGTGTTGATCCGGCCAGCCTGCGGCTGGGTAGCCACCTGTTGCTGGTGTTGCGTTGCGGGGGGCGCCGGCAGCGCTGGCTGCTGGGTCCGGACAACCTCGCCGCTGCCGCCCTGGCCACGCTGCTGCGGCGCCTGCCCGCGGGCGGAGGCCGCTGAATCGACTGCGCTACACTGCGCCGCGTGTCACGTCCCAACCCATTCCCACCCCCGGCCGCCAACCCAGGCGAACTTTTCGGCCTTGCGGGGGTCCATCAGACAGGCATGCCAGGCTCCGGCCGGGCGGGGGAGTTTCTGGTTTGCTGATGAGCCCGGATACCGGTGATCTGGAGCTGGTCCAGCGGGTGCAGCGGGGCGACAAGGCCGCCTTCGACCTGCTCGTCCGCAAGTACCAGCACAAGGTCATCAAGCTGGTTTCGCGGTACATGCGCGACCAGGCCGACGCGGAGGATGTGGCGCAGGAGGCGTTCATCAAGGCCTACCGGGCCTTGCCTCGGTTTCGTGGTGATAGCGCCTTCTATACCTGGCTCTATCGCATCGCGATCAACACGGCGAAGAACGCGCTGGTGTCGCGTGATCGCAATCCGGTCGATTTCGACCTGGATCTGCAGAGCGTGGAGGAGTCGCCTGGCATGCAGGCGCGGCTGGCTGATCCGGAGACACCGGAAAGCCTGCTGCAGACCGAAGAGATACGGGAAACAGTCAATCGGGCCATCGAAGCCCTGCCTGAGGATCTGCGCACCGCCATCGTGCTGCGCGAGCTGGAGGGCTTGAGCTACGAGGACATCGCGCAGGCGATGGACTGTCCGGTGGGTACGGTGCGCTCGCGGATCTTCCGCGCGCGCGAAGCCATTGATCGGAAATTGTCGGATGTATTCGAGGGCGGCCTGGGCCGCACCGAGGAGTCGGGATGAACGAGCAGGAACAGACCAGCCAGTTGTCGGCGTTATTCGACGGCGAGTTGCCGCCGCAGCAGACGCAGATGGTGATCCGGCGTGCGCTGAAGGATCCGGCGCTGCGCGCCAGCTGGGAGCGCTATGCACTCATCGGCGCCTGCCTGCGCGGGGATCCACTGGCATCCAGCGTGCGCGGCAGCGTGTCGGATCGCGTGCGGGCCAGACTGGTAGCAGAGGCCGAATTGGGCGGCAATGCCGCAGCGCCGGCCCCGGGTGCGGGTGCGGCCGGGTCCACGCGCCGGTTCCTGTCCAGCCGCAGCATGCTGGGTGGCGCAATCGCCGCGGGCGTAGCTCTGATGGCGGTGGTGCTGGTGCGGTCGCTGCCTCAGGTGGCTGTGGATCCCGGCACCCTGGTGGCACAGGATGCCGCCACTCCGGCGGTCGGGTTTGCCCAGCAAGCCGCGGATGCCGGCCCGCGCAGCTACACCACGCCGGGCGAGAATTCCCCGGCCGCGCGGCGCATCGATCAACCGCTTGCGCATTACCTGGTTGCGCACAGCGAAGTGGCCGCATCGACCTTCGGCTACAGCAGCGACCTTACCCAGGGTGCCGTGGAAATGACTGAGGCCGAGATCAGGGCGCATCGTTGAAGGGAAGGCTAGACATGCGGCTGGCAGCTTCCCTGCGCACGGGAGTGGTGGTGCTGGCAGCGCTCGCGACCTGTTCCGCGCATGCCGGCGCGGACGAGGCGCGATCGTGGATCACCCGCATGAACAGCGCCCTGCGCACCCGCACCTATGATGGCGTGTTCGTGCACCAGATGGGTGAGCGCCGCGAAGTCATGCGCATCGTGCATCGCGTGCAGGATGGACAGATGGTTGAGCGAGTGGCTTCCACCGACGGCTCCGGCCGGGAGTTCCTGCGCAACGGCAGCAAATGGGTGGCCCTTTATCCCGACCAGCGCATTGCCCTGGTGCAGACACGCAACCGCAGTTTCGGCTTCCTGACGGCGCTCAATGGCGTGAACGCCGGTTCCGAGCGCTTCTACGCCATCAGTGATGCCGGCACCACGCGCCTCCAGGGACGCGAAGCGCAGCAGATCCTGCTCGAGCCGCGTGATGCGCTGCGCTACGGTTATCGGTTCTGGCTGGACGCCAAGACCGCGCTGCCGCTCAAATCTCAGCTGGTGTCACGCAGCGGCGAGGTGATCGAGGAGATTTCCTTCATCAGCCTGACCCTGCCGGAGAAGGTGGCTGATGAGCTGCTGAAGCCGGAGGTGGATACCACCGGGTTCCGCTGGATGCGACGCGATGTGCCCATGCACATGGCGGATTTCAAGATTGCCTTCGTACCGAAGGTGGAATTGCTGCCGGCCGGCTTCAAGGTACGTATCTTCAATTCTGCCGAAGAAGAGGCCAAGGCCCAAGGCCCCCGTACCCGCTTCATCGTCTCCGATGGCATTGCCTGGGTGTCGGTGTTCATCGAGAAGGGCGAAGAGGGCGGGCCGGCCAAGAGCGCCGTTCCGGGCACGCGCGCCGATGGCGTCGTGATGATGGGTGCCTCGGCTGTGTATGTGGCGCATATGGAAGGCTATCGCGTCACGGTGGTGGGCGAAGTGCCGCCAGTGACGGTGAAATCCATCGCCGAGGCTGTCCGGCCTGAGTGACCGCGACGCATTGCTGCTGCTGACCCGGCCTGATTGCGGTTTGTGCGATGAGTTCGAACAGCAACTGGCGCTGCTGCGGCATGAGCTGCCGCTGCCTCCCGTCCAGCGTATCGACGTGGATTCCGATCCGGAGCTTGCCCGTCGTCATGGGCTCGACATACCCGTGCTGCTGTGGGGCGGCATGAAGGTGTGCCAGCACCACCTCGACGCTGACGAATTGCGCCGCCTGCTGCGCCCGCGCTGAAGCGGGCGCGATTGCTTTCCCCGCACAACCATCGGCGCGCAGATGGTTGGCCCTACCGGCGAACATTATTCCCTCCGGTGCTAGCCTCATAGCCAGTTCATATGTGAGGGGTAGCGATGGGCAATCGTTCGCGAAACGCACCGCTGACGCGGCGCCAGCTGATGATGATGATTGGCGCGGCTGCAGGCAGCGGCGCGAGCTATCACGCCATGGCGCAGCTCGGCCTGGCTGATGCCTCTCCCGCCGTGTCACGCATTCCCGGCTCCGCGCGCGCGCGCGCCGGTGCCTCGGTACTGGTGCTGGGTGGTGGCGTCGCTGGCATGTCCGCGGCGCTGGAACTCAGCCGCGTGGGTTACAAGGTCACGCTGCTGGAACACAACAAGCGGCCGGGCGGGCGATGCTGGTCCATCCGCGGCGGCGATACCATCACCGAGCTCGGCGGCGCCACGCAGAATTGCCAGTTCGACAAAGGCTTCTACCTGAACCCCGGGCCGTGGCGCATTCCCTACGACCACCGCAATCTGCTCAGCTACATCCACGAGCTGGGTGTGCCTCTGGAAACACAGGGGCAGACCAGCCACAACACCCTGATGCACTCCAGCAAGTATTTCGGCGGCAAGCCGGTGCGCGTGGGCACGATCGGCAGCTCATTCAGCAGCAGCGTGGCCGAACTGCTGGCTAAATCCACCAAGCAGGGCGCGCTGGACCAGATGGTCAGCAAGGAAGACCAGGAAAGGCTGCTGGAGGCCATGCGCAGCTGGGGCCAGCTGGACGCCGACTACACATACCGCGGCGGTCGCCGGGATGATCACCTGATGCCAGCCAAACCCATCACCCGCGAGGAGCTGCTGCAGTCGGGATTCTGGAGCCGCATGGAGGGCGCTGACGATTACCACGACATCCTGATGCAGCCCGTGGGCGGCATGGACAGGGTGGCCTACGCGCTCTACGGCGCCACCAAGGAGATGGTGCGCCTGAACTCACGCGTGACCTCGATCCGTCAGGACAGCAAGAAGGTCAGCGTCACCTATGTCGACGCCGACAGCGGCGCCAACCAGAGGACGCTGACGGCGGACTGGTGCGTGTGCGCCATGCCGCTGACCGTGCTCAGCCAGATGGAGATCCAGGTCGGGTCGAAGACCATGGCTGGCATCAAGGGCGTGCCATACAGTCCGGCGATCAAGATCGGCCTGCAGATGAAGCGCCGCTTCTGGGAAGAGGACGACCGGATCTACGGCGGCATCACCTACACCGACCTGCCGATCCGGCAGATCAGCTACCCGAGCGCCGACATGGGCACCAGGGGCAAGGGCGTGCTGCTTGGCGCGTATGTGATCGGCGGGGCGGCGGCCTACGAGTTCACCTCATTGTCGCCGGAGGATCGCGTCAAGTGGGCGGTGGAGTTCGGCTCGCAGATCCATCCGCAATACAAGAAGGAGTTCGAGAACGGAGTCTCGGTGGGCTGGCATCGGCAGCCGTGGATCCTGGGCTGCTCGGCCGCCTGGGGCGGCGACCTGCGCGCCAAGCATTACGAGAACCTGCGCCAGATTGACGGTCGCATCGTGTTCGCCGGCGATCATCTGTCCAATCTGGTCGCTTGGCAGGAGGGCGCGCTGACCTCCTCCCTCGATGCCATCGCCCGGCTGCACCAGCATGCGCTGGCAGCCTGAGACGGAGTCAATCATGAAGAAATCCAACCGCTCCTGCGTCATGCTTGCCGTGCTGGTGGCTGCCCTGGTTCCAGCAGCAGCGCCTGCCCAGATACCGGCCGACGCGCCGTTTTCGTCGGGCGGCGGCGGCCGCGCCGCATCCTTTCCTTCCACCGACGGCAAGGTGATCTACGAACATATCTGCCAGAGCTGCCACATGGCCGATGGCCAGGGCGGCAAGCTGAGCCCGGCCGCCTACCCGGCACTGGCCGGAAATGCCAAGCTGGCCGCGCGGGCGTACCCGGCGATGATGGTCGTGAATGGTCTCGGGGCGATGCCGGCCTTCGGTTCGATGTTGAACGACGAGCAGATCGCCGCATTGGTGAATTATCTGCGCGGCAACTTCGGCAACAAGTTCACCGATACGCTCAGCGCCACGGAAGTGCGTGGCCTGCGTCCTGCCACACAAAGCGCCCCCACCGAATTGCGGGGCCGTTGAGTCTGCCTTGTCACCCTCCGGAGAATATCAATGAGCCAACATTTCGTTCGTACCGCCGCGGCGTTGTCCTTCCTCACCCTGGCTGCGCAGGCTGGCCTCGCTGCGGAGAGCGGCGTGATCCGCAACGGCAATGCGCCGGGGCGGCCGATCCTCAGTTCGGTGGAAGTGCCCGCGAGCAAGAACCTGGTGTTCCTGAGCGGGCAGGTGCCGTCTGCGACCAATCCGGATGCGCCGCGCGAACAGCAGACGCTGGGCGACATGGAAACCCAGACCATGAGCGTGCTGACCAAGATCGAAGATCACCTGAAGAGCATCGGCCTGTCGATGGGCGACGTCGTCAAGGCACAGGCCTTCCTGGTGGCCGATCCGGCCACGGGCAAGGTGGACCGCGACGGCTTCAACAAGGCCTTCGCCAAGTTCTTCGGCACGGACAAGCAGCCGAACAAGCCGACCCGTTCGGCCTTCGTGATTGCCGGGCTCGGCAGCCCCACGATGTTCGTGGAGATCGAGGACATGGCGGTTCGCCCGTACCGGGGACCTGACGGGCCGCCAGGTCGCTTCGCGCCCGGCGGCCACAGCTCGCAGGGGTTTTGAGGGGGTCGCCGGCTCCCTTGGGGTAGAATCCCGGGTCGTTATCGCCACCCCGTGCCCCGATGCCTGAGTCCCCGCCAGCGCCTGTCGTTACCACTGATTTTCAGCGCATCCGGAATTTCTCGATCATCGCCCATGTCGATCATGGCAAATCCACGCTTGCCGACCGGCTGATCCAGATCTGCGGCGGTCTGGCCGACCGCGAGATGCAGTCCCAGGTGCTCGACAACATGGCCCTGGAGCGCGAGCGCGGCATCACCATCAAAGCCCAGAGCGTCACGCTGTTCTATGACGCGCAAGACGGGCAGCGCTACCAGCTGAACCTGATCGACACGCCCGGCCACGTGGACTTCTCCTACGAGGTGTCGCGCAGCCTCGCCGCCTGCGAAGGCGCGTTGCTGGTGGTCGACGCGGCCCAGGGCGTGGAAGCGCAGAGTGTCGCGAATTGCTACACCGCGCTGGAGCAGGGCCTGGAAGTGGTGCCGGTGCTGAACAAGATCGACCTGCCTTCAGCGGACCCCGACAAGGTCATCAAGGAGATCGAGGAGATCATCGGGCTCGATGCCCAGGACGCCATCGGCGTCTCCGCCAAGACAGGCGAGAACGTGCCCGAGCTGCTGGAGGAACTGGTGCGGCGCATCCCGCCGCCGAAGGGTGATGCCAGTGCGCCGCTGCAGGCGTTGATCATCGACTCCTGGTTCGACAACTACGTCGGCGTGGTGTCGCTGGTGCGGGTGGTCAATGGCGTGCTGCGCGTGGGCGAGAAGATGAAGGTCATGTCGACCGGTCGCTCGCATCACATCGACAAGCTCGGCCGCTTCACGCCAAAGTCGGTGGGTCTGACGCACCTGGGCGCGGGCGAGGTGGG
>JBEVNO010000128.1:0-10614 GCA_040508085.1 Steroidobacteraceae bacterium | reverse complement strand
GGCGCAGAGCCTGCGGCCTGGCTCATCAGCGGGCCCGCCATGGGCGGCGACGCCGCGCTGGCGGCGGTGGCGGTGGCCAATGCGTCCGGCGTTGCCGCCGCATCAGCTTCGACAGCGGGGGCAGCGGCTGTCACCGCGGCCGCTTGCTGCGGCAACTTTGCCGCCGCCGCGGCGCTGGCGGCCAGCGCTCGCGGGCCCTGGTCGGTGGCGTCAGCTGCGGCGGCTGCCGGTGCCGGCGCCACCACCACGGGCATCGCTACCGGTGCGCTGCTCGCCAGCGCAGCCGCGGCGGCCAGCGCGGCATCGGCGCTGCCATCGGTATCCTGCTCGGGCGCAGTGGCGACCGGCAATCCCGCGTATCCATCCGGTTGCGCCGGCAGCGGCGCCACCACAGGCAGCATGCTGGCCATGAGCGCTGCAGCCTGTGCGTCGGTGACTGCGACATCCTCCGGCAATTGCGGCGCCACAGGCCTGGCGCCCGGGGCCTTGCTGCCGCCGGCACTGGCGGCCGGCGCGGCAGTCGCGGCAGCACTGAGAGCGGCCGTGAAGCCCAGGCCTTCGTCGGCAGGCGACTCGGCACCACCGGTCGCCATGCCCCCTGCAGGCAGCACTGCGGAAAACGTCGTTGTCGAACTCATCATGTCCACTCCTCAGGCCAGCCCGCCGCGCGAGACACTGCGCTGCGCACGTTCGTCGGTCTCTTTCTGTTCGCGGCGATCCACTGCACGCGCCTCGGCGTTCTGCCAGCGTTGCACGACGGATTCCACCGCCTTCACCTGGCGCGCCGCGCCCTGCCAGTTGCGACGCTGCAGCGACACCTGGTCGCGCGCCATCACCACGGCCCGGTCCTGCTGGCGCAGCGCTTCTTCGAGGCGCGCCAGAAATGCCTGGAAATCCCGCAGCGCCGTGACAGCATGGCCCTGCTGGCCCCGTGCCAGGAAGGCACGCTGGTAATCTGCGTGGTAGTTCTTCAGCTCGCCGAGCTTGGCTTCGGCCTCGGCCAGGCGCTGCTGGGCCGCACCCAGATCACGCGCGCGCGCCTGCTCGGTGTCGCTCAGCACCTGCTGCACAGGCGCCATGCGGTCGGAACGCTTCATTCAACCGCCCCGATCAGCCCGTCCAGCTGCCCCACGCTGTCGGCAAAGCCCACGCGCTGCTGCAGATCCTGGCGCAGGAAATCCTGGATCGAGCCGTGCGCGGCAATGGCCGCATCGATGCGTGGGTCGCTGCCGGCGCGATAGGCCCCGATGGCAACCAGATCGCGGTTCTGCTCATAGGTGGACAGCAGGCGTTTCAGCTGGCGGGCCTGCTGCAGCTGCCGGTGCGGCACGATGTCGTGCATGACGCGGCTGATCGAGGCTTCCACGTCGATGGCCGGATACTGTCCCGACTCGGCGATGCGCCGCGACAGCACGATGTGGCCGTCGAGGATGGCGCGCGCGCTGTCGGCGATGGGGTCCTGCTGGTCGTCGCCCTCGGTGAGCACGGTATAGAAAGCCGTGATGGAGCCGGTTTCGGCGCCGGCATTGCCGGCGCGTTCCACCAGCTGCGGCAGCTTGGCGAACACTGAGGGCGGATAGCCCTTGGTGGCGGGTGCCTCGCCGATGGCGAGGCCGATCTCACGCTGCGCCTGCGCGAAGCGCGTGAGCGAATCCATGATCAGCAGCACGTTCTGGCCCTGGTCACGGAAGTATTCCGCCACTGCCGTGGCCATCCATGCGCCATGCAGCCGCATCAGCGGCGGTGCATCGGCTGGCGCCGCCACCACCACCGAGCGCGAGCGGCCTGCCTCTCCCAGGATCTTCTCGATGAATTCCTTCACTTCACGACCGCGCTCACCAATCAGGCCGACGACAATCACGTCGGCCTCGGTGTAACGGGCCATCATGCCGAGCAGCACGCTCTTGCCCACGCCGCTGCCGGCGAACAGGCCGATGCGCTGCCCACGGCCCACCGTCAGCAATGAGTTGATCGCGCGCACTCCCACATCGAGCGTGCGCTCGATCGGCGCGCGCAGCAGCGGGTTCATCGGCGTGCCGGTCAGGCGCACGCGATCATCCACGTAGATGGGGCCACGGCCATCCAGGGGCTCGCCTGCGGCATCGATCACGCGGCCCAGCAGTTCCGGACCCACCCGTACATGACCCGCGCCCGGGCGGGGAATCACGCGCGCCCCGGGCCTTATCCCGTGCAGGTCGCCCGTGGGCATGAGATAGAGCCGGTCGCCGGAGAATCCGACCACCTCGGCCTCGATCGAGCCGGTGCCGGTCATGACTTCGCAGCGGTCGCCCACCGCCGCCTGGCAGCCGATGGCTTCAAGCGTCAGGCCAACCATGCGCGTCAGCTGCCCTTCCACCGGTGGCGGGGGCAGATCCTGCGCGGTGCGCAGCGAGCGGGCGAGCTGATCCTGCCAGGGCGCGGAGCGACGTGCCAGGTTGCTCATGGGGTCTCCACGCGCGGGCTGCTGCGCTCGTCGCCCAGCAACACGGCCAAGGTCTCCTTCAGTCGCGTTTCCATCCGCGCGTCGATCTGCGCGTAATCGGTATGCACGCGGCAATCCCCGCGCGCCAGCGCCGGATCGTCACTGACGCTCCAGGCAGATTCGGGGCCTGATGTCACCAGTTTCGTACGCAGCAAGGCTGCGTCCTCGGGGTGCAGCGACACCCGCACACCGCGCGTTGCCGCCGGCAGCAGCGCCACCGTCTCGCGCACGATACCGATGATCTGCGCGGGATCGGTTCGCAGTTCACGTCGCAGCAGGCCGCGCGCCAGCTGCATGGCCAGCTGCGCAATCTGCTCATGGATCTGGTCATCGACGTGGGCCAGCGGACGCGCCAGTGACTCCAGCGCCGCGTTGACGACGCGGACCTGCTCGTCCAGCGCGCTCTGCTGCGCATCGATCTGCGCCTGCGCCGCCGCCACACCCGCAGCCCGGCCACGCGCCTCGGCATCTGCATAACGGCGCTGCTCCTCCTGGCGTTGCTGGTCGGCGCTCCGGCGCACGATTGCGCCATCACCGATTACCGGTGCCGACCAGGGCTGCGCCGAGCGCAGTGAGAAACCCGGCAGTTCTTCTGCTTCAAGCACGCCGCAACTCCCGCTTATTCATCCTTCTCGACCCAGTCCTTGACGACCTGGGCCACGCGGGCCGGGTCCTTGGCCACGAGGCTGCGCGCCTGTGACAGCTGTTGTTCATAGGCCATTACCGTGATCGGCCGGCTGGGGAGGCTCGCCGCGGCGGCCTCCACCAGCACCGGCTGGGCGGATGCCTGCGCCAGCAGGGCCTTGGGGCCGCCACTGCTCATCAGGCCACGCATCAGCGGGCGCACCACGAACAGCAGCAGCAGCGCCACGATCAGCACGCCGCTCAGCAGCTTGGCAATGTCGCGCAGCAACGGGTTCTCCAGCAGCGAGCGCACCTCGATCTCGGGCACCGTTGCGGTCTCGGGCAGGAAGCTCTGGTTGATCACGGAGACGCGGTCGCCACGCGCCTCGTCGAAGCCCACCGCGTCCCGCACCAGCGTGTTGATGCGCGTCAGTTGTTCCTCGGTGAGCGGTGTATCGGTGACCTTGCCGTCCTCGCCCGTGATGCGCAGGTTGTCGATCACCACCGCGGCTGACAGCCGCTGCAGGCGGCCCGCCGGCATGCGGGTGTAGGCCACGGTGCGGTCGATCTCATAGTTGCGCGTGGCGGCGCGGGTTTCATTCTCCGGCTTCACCGCCTCGGCGGCCACAGCCCCCTCCACCGCCGGCTTCGCACCCGGCTTCACATTCGGCGGCAGCGCCGTGCCGGACTCCGGCGGCTGGTTGGTCAGCGCCCCCGGCACCCCTTGCGTGCCGCCCGCGCCGCGCGTGGTCTGCTCGCTGGTCTGCTCACTGCGCACCACCTGGCTCTCGGGGCGGAACTGCTCGCGGGCTTCCTCGGTGCTGCCCAGTTCGATCTGCGCCACCACTTGTGCATGCACGCGGCCAGGGCCCAGCAGCGGCGTCAGCAGCGATTCGATGCGCTGCGAATAGTCCTCCTCCAGGCGCCGTGCGAAATCCATCTGCTCCTCGCGCGCGGCGAATTCACTGTTCTTGTCGGGGGATGAAAGCAGGCGCCCCTGGCTGTCCACCACGGTGACCTGCTCGGCACTGAGTTCGGGAATGCTGGAGGCCACCAGATTGATGATGGACTGCACCTGCTCGCGCGTCAGGCGATGGCCGCTGCGCAGCTGCAGGAACACCGAGGCACTGACGGGCCGGCGATCACGGACGAACGCCGACTGCTGCGGCACGGCCAGGTGCACGCGCGCACCCTCCACGGCCTTCACGCTGGCGATGGTGCGGGCGAGCTCTGTTTCCAGTGCATGCTGGTAGCGGGCGTTCTCCATGAACTGACTGACGCCGAAGCCTGGGTCCTTGTCCATCAGCGAGAAGCCACTGGTGGCAGGCAGGCCCTTGGCCGCCAGGCCCATGCGCGCCTCGGTGACGCGCTCGGCCGGCACCAGCACGGCGCCATTCTCCACCTTCCAGGGAATGCCGGCCTGGTCCAGCGACTGCGTCAGCTGCGACGCATCGGCATCCGTGAGGTTGCCAAACAGCAGGTTGTAGGTCGGCCCCTGCGACCACAGCACGGCGCCAACACCAGCGGCGACAGCCGCGGCCAGGCCTACCAGCAGCAGCAGCGGCTTGAGCCCCGCGGCGATGCGCGGCGGCACTCCGGCGTTGTCATTGTTCGTGGTGGCGACCGGCGCATCACTCATGGTTGGCTTCCATCGTCATCAGATCGGCATGTTCATGATTTCCTGGTACGCACTGACCAGGCGGTTACGGACTTCGACGGTGGCGCGGAACGCCACCTGCGACTTGTTGGCTTCGAGCATCACCTGCGACAGCTCCACGCCCGGATCGCCACGCTCGAAACGCGTGGCCAGCGTCGCGGCCTGGTTCTGCGTGGCATTGACCGCGTCCAGGCCCTTCTTCAGCACCGAGGAGAAGCTGACCTGGTCACCAGCCGGCGCAGCGCCCGGGCCGATGCCATCCGCTCCGCCCACCGCTCCGGGGCGCGGCGCGGACGCGGGCAGCCCGATCTTGGTCTGCTGCTGCAGCGAGCGGATCTGCGCCAGCACGCTGTCGATGTGCATGTTGCTCATGGTTCTTGCGCTCAGGCCGCCGGCACGTCGACGCCGGCAGAGCGCAGCTGGGCGAGCTTGTAGCGCAGCGTGCGCGGGCTGATGCCCAGCTTCGCCGCCACCTCACCTCGCGAGTTGGCCGTGCGCAGCGCCGTCAGCAGGATGTGCGTCTCGGCCGCACGCAGCGAGCCGCGCAGCGGGTTGGCGTCGGCATGTTGTGCAGCAGCTTCGGCCTGCTCCGGCTGCGGCTCGCGCAGGCTTTCGATATGGATGTGGGCAGCCTCGATCACGGTGTCCGGCGCCAGGATCATCGCGCGCTGCAGGAGGTTGTCCAGTTCGCGGATGTTGCCGGGCCACTTGTAGGCCAGCAGCAGCTGCGCGGCGTCGGCCGACAGCGCCGGGATGCGGCGCCCTGGCGGGCTGCGCATCTCCAGCAATCGCATGGCCAGCGGCAGCACATCGTCGCGGCGCTCACGCAGCGCTGAAATCGTCAGCGGAAACACGCACAGGCGGTAGTACAGATCCTCGCGCAGCGCGCCGGTCCTGACCTGCTCGCGCAGGTCGCGGTTGGTGGTGGCGATCACGCGCACGTCCAGGCTCGTCATGGCGCGCGATCCCAGCCGTTCCACCTCGCGCTCCTGCAGCACGCGCAGCAGCTTGGCCTGCAGCGCCAGTGGCATTTCGGTGATCTCGTCCAGCAGCAGCGTGCCGCCCTGCGCCTGCTCGAACTTGCCGGCGTGGGCATTGGTGGCACCAGTGAAAGCGCCGCGTTCGTAGCCGAACAGCATCGCCTCCAGCATGTTCTCGGGGATCGCCGCGCAGTTGATGGCGATGAATGGCTGGCGAGCCCGTGGCGAGCGATCGTGGATGAAGCGGGCCAGCACTTCCTTGCCGGTGCCCGACTCGCCATTGATCAGCACGGTGCAATCGGTGGCCGCGACCCGCGCCGCGAGCTGGTACAGCGCGCGCGAGGCGGCATCCACCACCACCGGCTCGCGCACCAGTACCGGAGAGTTGTTATTCGTCTGCATGCTTCGGATAAGAGCAATATCCGTGCCGGCAAGGGGGTGCCTGTCCGGTGAACCGCGTCACAGAAACGCGGCCTGCTGCGTCAATCCACCGACGTTTCGTCGATGCCGCCGATCTCGAACTTGCGCAGCTTCTCCACCAGCGTGGTGCGACGCAGCCCCAGCACCCGCGCAGCCTGCGCCACGATGCCGTTGGAGCGCTCCAGCGCCTGGCGGATCAGCGATTCCTCGATGGCCGCCACATGCGCGCGCAGGTCGATGCCGCCGGGCGGCAATTTGATGCCGCCCGCCACCGGCGGCTCGTCCAGCAGCAGTGCGGCGCGCTCGGCCAGGGCATCATCCGCTTCGCGCAGCGGCTTGCGCAGCGGCTCAACCGCCAGCTCCGCCATTGGCAAGGGCAGCACCGCCGGCACGCAGTCGGCTTCGCCGGGCGTCCAGTCGCGCGGCCGGTAGCGCGGCGGCAGGTCCCCTGCCGTCACCAGCCGCCCGGCGCACAGTATGGACAGGCGCTCTATCAGGTTGCCCAGCTCCCGCACATTGCCCGGCCAGCCATAGCGGTTCAGGCAATCCAGCGCCGAAGCAGAGAACTGCACCTGCGAGCGGCCCGCAGCCACGTTCATGTCGGAGAAATCGCGCACCAGCGTCGGCAGGTCCTCGATGCGGGTACGCAGCGCGGGCATGTCGATGGGAAATACGTTCAGGCGGTAGAAAAGATCTTCGCGGAAGGCGCCCAGCGAGATGGAGTCTTCGAGGTTGCGGTGCGTGGCGGCGATGATGCGCACGTTGCAGCGGTACTGCAGCGCGCTGCCTACCCGCTCGAACACGCGCTCCTGCAGCACCCGCAGCAGCTTCACCTGCATCGGCAGGCTCATGTCGCCGATCTCGTCGAGGAACAGCGTGCCACCGTCGGCCAGCTCGAAGCGGCCCTTGCGGGTGGCCACCGCACCGGTGAAGGCACCCTTCTCGTGCCCGAACAACTCGCTTTCGAGCAGGTCGGCGGGGATGGCGCCGCAATTGACGGCGATGAACGGGCGGTTGCGGCGCGGGCTGTTGTGGTGGATGGCGCGGGCCACCACCTCCTTGCCAGTGCCGGATTCGCCCAGGATCAGCACACTGGAATCGTGCGCCGCGACCTGATGGATGAGGGCCAGTATCTGGCGGATGGCAGGCGAGTCGCCCGTCGGCCCGCGATGAATCTGGATCTCTGCCCGCACCTGCTGTTCAACCGTCGCCATGTCGTGCCATACCTGAATGCCTTAAGACAGGATCCATTCTGGCAAAGCGGCGGCGACGGAAAAGTGACGCGGAGCGTCAACTCTCTGCTGTTGCGTGTGACACGCCTCTCATTTCAGGCGCGGCGCGGCTTGCGGGCGCCAGCGACCTGACGCCGGTGACGGCGAAACGCCAGTTTCTCGATCAGATCGGAGGCTGCTTCGCCAGGCGGCGCGAAGCTGGCCTTCACCATGCCCTCGGCGGTGACCTGGCTGATGTGGGCAATCAATATGATGGGCTGCGGCAGGCTGTCCCGCAGCCAGATCTCCAGCAGCCCCTGCTGGCCAGCGCGCACCGGCTCCACGGCCTGCCATTGCGCGCCCAGTGCGTTGAAGCGCACCAGCACCGGCGGCGGCCGCGGATTCTGGGCCGCCAGCAACTGCCCCATCAGGTCGAGCAGCAGGTTGACCTTGATCTCCAGCCGCATCATGTCGGTGGCCGGCGGCGTGTTCTCATCCTGCTTGTCGAGTGCGCCCTGCTCCTCCAGGGCGGCGCACACCTGCAGGATGCGGACATTGCGGTCCGTCAGGGCAGCCGCCTCTGCTGCATCCGGCAACTGCGACCGCGGCTTGAATCCCACGGGCAGCTGATCCTGGTAGGCCAGTTCATTGCTCAGGATGATGGTGTCGACACCTTCGTACATGGCACTCCTAACAACCCTGGCCAGGCCGGTTATCCGATCAAGGCCGCCACCGTGCGATCGGATTCGGCCAGCGCGGCGCGCAGGGCCGCCAGCGATCCGGCGTCCTCCGGTACATCCACTTCCCGTGCCAACTCGGAAAACATGCGCCGCCGTTCCTGCAGCAGGCCCTGCAGCATGCCGGGCGAGTGGCCGTCACGCAGCTGGCGCACCAGCTGGAATGTGGAGGCCATCACGCCCTGCAGCAGCAGGCGCTGCGCGGCGCGGGTATCGCCAATCATCGCGCCTGCCCCGCTGGAATCTGCACCCAGGCGCTGCGGATCTGCCGGATCAGGTTGCCGACTTCATCGAGCAGCTCCGGGCGGTTCTCGATGTTGGCGCGCAGCAGCTGGCGGTTGGAGTAGTCATAGAGATTGGCCATGTTGGCCGCAAGCTCACCGCCCGCCTCGAGGTTCAGGCTGGCACGCAGCTCCTGCACGATGGAAACGGTGCGGTGGATCAGGCGGTTGCGCGCCTCGGTCTCGCCGTGCTCCATGGCGCCGCGTGCCGAACTGATGCGCTCCAGGGCGCCATCCATCAGCATGACGATGAGCCTGTGCGGGTCGGCCATGGCGACACCGCTGTGGGCGGCGACCGAACGATACGCGGCGAGGCTGGATTTACTGGGATAAGCCGACATGTGGAACTCCTGTCCGACATGCAGCTTAACGGCGCCATGCGCCGGAACTTGAGGCGGTCAGGCCGCCCGAGGCGAGTGCTTCAGCGCTCGCGGCTGGCGAGGCTGGCCAGGCTGTCGAGCTGCGTGGTCAGGTAGCTGGAGGTGCCCTGCAGCTGCGTCAACATCGTGTCGAGCGCGGTGAACTGCTTGAGGTAACGCCGTTCCACCACCTCCATGCGGGCATCCAGCGCGTCGCGCTGTGACTCAATGGATTTCTGGCGGCTGGCGAGGTTCTCGTTGCGCACGGCAATCTCGCCGGTGGAGGCCAGCTTGGCGGTCAGGAACTTGTCCATCTTGACCGCCACGCCGCTATCGGAGGCGAACACGTTCTGCACCGCCAGCGGGTTCGACTCCAGCGCGGCCTTGAACTTGGTGGCATCCAGCTCCAGCGAACCGGTGGCCGTGGTGGTGATGCCGAGACTGGCGAGCGAGGTATAGGCCCCGGTCGCACCCGTCACCCGCTCACTCAGCAGGCGGCGCATCTGCGTATCGATGCCGCGCAGCATGGCGTCACCCAGCAGCGCCCCGCCCGTCTTGGTGTCGGCGTTGTAGCCGCCCAGGGTCTTGATCTGCGCGGCGAGGCTGTTGAACGCCGCGATGAATGTTTCGGCCTTCTTCTGGATGGCCGGATCATCGCGGCTGACGTCAAGCGCCACGGTATCCGCGGGGTTCAGGCCATCTGCCGGCGGGGTCGCCTTCTTCAGCGTGAGCGTCACGCCCTCGATCGCCCCGTTGATGGTGTTCGAATCGTTGCGGATCTCGAAGCCCGAGACGCGAACGATGGCCTGCTGCGCAGGCTGCTTCTCTTCCAGATGCACCTGGAAGAGCTGCGACAGGCCCAGCGCATCGGCATCATTGCCGTCCGCGTCGGTGCCGGCCACGGTGATTTCACCGCCCAGGCCGCTCCTGGTACCGGTGAGCACCAGGTGCGTCCCATCCACGTCCGTGATCAGCGTGGCGCGTACCCCGGAATTGTCCGGTGCCGAATTGATGGCATCGCGCACCTGCGACAGCATGTCGTTGTCGGAGGTGATGGCGACGTCGAAGGAATCCGTGCCGACCTGGATGGTCAGGGTGCCGGTACCCACCACCGTGCTGGGCCCGCCACCCTGGGTGGGAAATCCGGCTGAAGACAGGCGCGCCGCACTGGCCAGCTGCACCACTTCCACATCGTAATGGCCCGCCACTGCAGAGGCCGTGGCGGATGCGGCGAAATACTGGTCGTCGCCGACCGTGGTCTGCCGCAGGTCAAACGAGCTGCTGCCCTTGAGGGCCACAATCGCAGCCTGCAGGCCGCCCATCGCGCCCTTCAGCGAGGCCACCGCCGACAGTTCGGTCGTTACCTTGGTCTCGTTGCTGAGCAGACGCTTGTCGGGCACCGCGCGGTCCGCCGCCACCAGCTGGGAAACCAGCGATTTGACGTCGAGGCCGGAGCCCATGCTTGCGGAGGAAATGGTCGCCATGCGCGCCAGTTTCTCAGACGATCGAATCGATTAATGTGCCGGATTGCGCATTCGTGCGGCGCATCAGCTGCATGGCCTCTTCGCCCGGAATCCTGCGCACCACATTGCCTCCCGCATCGAGCACGGTCAGCACGGCATCACCCGACCCGGCCTCGACCTGGAAATTCAGGTCCCGGCTGGTCGAGCGCAGGTAATCCTGCAACTGTTCGGCGACCGCGGCATGCAACGATTGCAGATCCTCGGCCATGTCGTTCTCGACCGGAATTACTGGAGCCGGTCGCTCCTTCTCCATCGCGGCCTGAGCCTTGATGTCGGCTTGCTTCCCCGCGTCGGTGGGGGAAGCGGCTACGCTGGATATGGCTTTAAGTGCCTGGATGTC
>JBEVNO010000105.1:0-11897 GCA_040508085.1 Steroidobacteraceae bacterium | reverse complement strand
TCCTCAACCTGTTGCCGGTGCCGATCCTCGACGGCGGCCAGGTGGTTTACCAGCTGGTCGAGTGGGTCAAGGGCAGTCCGTTGTCGGAGCGCGCGCAGATGCTCGGCCAGCAGGTCGGCATTGGTCTGCTGGTTCTGATGATGGGCGTGGCGTTCTATCAAGACATACTCCGGCAGTTCGGTTAATTCCCTGATGAAGATCAACAAGCAAGTCTGGGCCATGGTGGCCCTGCTGACGGCGCCACTGGCGCATGCGCAGCAGGTTCCGCAGGCAGTGGCCGATACCCGTTTCACCGTCGGCGACATACGCGTGCAGGGCCTGCAGCGCGTCTCCGAAGGCACGGTCTACAACTACCTGCCGGTGAACATCGGCGACGACCTGAGCCCGCAGCGCCTGCGCGAGGCCATGAAGGCGTTGTACAACACGGGTTTCTTCAAGAGCGTCGAGCTGCGCCGTGATGGCGATACGCTGCTGGTGGTGGTCAAGGAGCGCCCCTCGATCGAGAGCTTCGAGATCAAGGGCAACAAGGACATCAAGACCGAGGAGCTGACCAAGAGCCTGCGCAACATGGGGCTGGCGGCGGGCAAGACCTTCGACCGCTCGATGCTGGAAGGCGTGGCCGGTGAGCTTACCGACCAGTATTACAGCCGTGGCAAGTACGGGGTGAAGATCGACACCAAGGTCGAGGACCAGCCCGAGAACCGCGTCCGCATCACCATCGACATCAAGGAAGGCCAGCGCGCCAAGATCCGCCAGATCGCGGTGGTCGGCAACACGAAGTTCAAGGAAAAGGACATCCTCGAGACCTTCGAGCTGAAGACCCCGAAGTGGAACTCCTGGTACAAGCAGAACGACCGCTACTCGCGCGAATCGCTGCAGGGCGACCTCGAGAAGCTGAAGTCCTGGTACCAGGATCGCGGCTACGCGAATTTCGAGATCGAGTCGGCCCAGGTGACCATTGCGCCCGAGAAGGACGACATGTTCATCACCATGAGCGTGCGCGAGGGCGACGTCTACAAGATTGCCGAGTCGAAGATCGCCGGCAACACCATCGTGCCGCAGCGCGATCTGGAAGCGCTGCTGCTGGTGCAGAAGGGGCAGATCTACTCGCAGCAGATCATCTCGGCCACGCAGAAGCTGATCGAGAACCGCCTCGGCATGGAAGGCTATGCCTTCGCCAAGGTGGATCCGGTGCCGAAGCTCGATGAGGAGAAGAAGGAAGTCTCGATGACCTTCCTGGTCGACCCGGGCAAGCGGGTGTACGTGCGCCACATCAACTTCGTTGGTGTGAACCGCACCAATGACGTGGTGCTGCGCCGTGAAATGCGGCAGCTGGAAGGCGCCTGGGTGTCGAACCTGCTGCTGGAACGTGGCAAGCAGCGCATCCAGGGCAAGCCCTACATCGAGAAGGTCGATTTCGAGAAGAAGCGCGTCGAGGGTTCGGATGACCTGGTCGACGTCGAGTACACGATCAAGGAGGGCCCGAGTGCGCAGCTGTCCGGCGGCATCGGCTATTCCGAATCCTCCTCCTTCATCCTGAACGGCAGCTACGCCGACAGCAATTTCATGGGCAGCGGCAACCGCGTCGCGCTCGAGATGAATACCGGCAAGTACGCGCAGGTGGCGAGCTTCTCGCATACCAATGAGTATTTCGGGGTCAACAACATCTCGCGCACCTGGAGCCTGCGTTACTCCGACGTCACGCAGTTCGTGTCCGCATCTTCCGACTTCTCGTCGAAGTCACTGGGCGCTGGCCTCGAGTTCGGCTATCCCATCACGGAATTCTCGGGCCTGCGCTTCGGCGTCAACGCCACGCGCTCGGAGCTGCTCACCACCTCCAGCGGCAGCGCCCAGCAGGCGCAGAACTGGGTGCAGCAGAACGGCAATCCGTACAGCCGCAGCGCGGTGGACGACTACGGCAATGTCTACGAATTCTTCGGCAGCAAGTTCACGGCACTGGAATTGTCAGCAGGTTTCTACCGCCAGAGCCTGAATCGCGGCATGTTCCCCACGCGCGGGCAGCGCCAGAACTTCACCCTCAGTTCGAGCATTCCGGGCAGTGCCGTGGAGTACTGGCTGGCCGAATACCAGCTGAACCAGTACGTGCCGGTGTGGAAGGGCATCGTGGGCATGGTCAGCGTGCACGTGGCCTACGGCGATGCCTTCGGCGATACCAGCGCCATGCCGCCGTACCGGCTGTTCTACGGCGGCGGCCCGGATTCGGTCCGTGGGTACCGCGAGAGCCGCCTCGGCCCCAAGGACAACTACGGCAATCCTTACGGCGGCAACCTGCTGGCGGTGCAGCGTACCGAGCTGGTGCTGCCAATGCCGGCCAAGTTCCAGTCGAGCGCACGGGTCAGCCTGTTCCACGACATTGGCAACGTTTTCTCCACCGATGGCACCCCATTCGTAGGACAGGACGGCCTGACGCCGGTGACCTACAAGTTCAAGTATGATAATTTGCGTCGTTCTGCCGGTATCGCCGTCGAATGGCTCGCGCCGCTCGGCCTGTTCCGGTTCAGCTATGGCATTCCGCTGAACTCGTCCAAGGGCAGCAGCGTGTTGTGGCCTGACGAGAAGGAGAAGTTCCAGTTCTCCGTCGGGCAGGCATTTTAAAAGAATCTAGTGAGGTTGATTGTGAAGCGCAGCGTCATCGTCCTGTTGTCCCTGGCCGCCATGGCCGGCCTTGCTCCGCTCGCGGGCGCGGCGGAATTGAAGATCGGCGTGGTGAGCATCCAGCGCCTGGCGCAGGAATCCCCGCAGGCCAAGTCCGCGAACGACGCCATCCGTGCGGAGTTTGCGCCGAAGGAGCGCGAGATCCAGACGCAGGGTGCCACGCTCAAGGCGCGCGAGGAGCGGCTGACCAAGGACGGCGCCACCATGACCGAGGTGCAGCGCGCCGCAGCCGAGAAGGAGCTGCGCGATGGGTACCGCGAACTGCAGCTGAAGCAGACCACCGTGCAGGACGATTTCAACGCCCGTCGCAACGAAGAGCAGTCGAAGCTCAACCGCGTGCTGCTGGAAGAAGTGCAGAACTTCGCCAAGGCGCAGAACTACGACCTGATCCTCGCCGATGGCGTGCTGTACGCCACCAACCCGCTGGACGTCACCGGCCCGGTGCTGCAGGCCCTGCAGAATCGCCGTCCTGGCGCCGCGACCGCCGCGCCGGCTGCCCCCAAGCCGGCAGCTCCGCCGACCACGCCGCCGCAGAAGTAAGTCTGCCGGACCGCGCGGTGAGCGGCGGCAGCACCGGCGGGCAGCCAGGCGATGCCGCCCGCTGCACGCTGGGCGAACTGGCAGTCCGCTTCGGTTGCACACTGCGCGGGGATCCGGAGCGGGACGTGGATACCGTCGCCACCCTTGAGGGTGGCGCAACGGCCATAGGTTTTCTCGCCAACCCCGCCTATCTTCCTGCGTTGAGGATGACGCGGCTGGCAGCTGTAGTCGTTGCCCCGCGCCATGCGGACCATAGTCCCGTGGACGCGTTGCTGCATGAGAACCCCCACGCCGTGTTTGCGCGCATTGCCGCCTGGCTGCATCCGCCCGCGCCGCTGCATCCGGGAGTGCACGCCAGCGCCGTCGTGGATGCCGGTGCGCACATCCATGCTTCGGCCGAGATCGGCGCCTTCGCGCTGGTGGAGCAGGGGGCGGTGGTGGGGCCCCGTTGCCGTGTCGGTGCGCATGCCATCATCGGCGCAGCCGTGGTGCTGGGCGCGGATACACGCGTGCTCGAGCGCGCCACCGTGCTCGCGGGTGCCACGCTGGGTGCACGCTGCATCGTGCACGCCGGCGCGGTGATCGGCAGCGATGGTTTCGGCAACGCGCGCGACGGTGCAGAGTGGGTGAAGGTGCCGCAGGTTGGCAGCGTGCGGATCGGCGATGACGTGGAAATCGGCGCGAATACCACCATCGACCGCGGCGCGCTCGGCGACACCGTCATCGAGGACGGTGTGCGGCTCGACAACCAGATCCAGATCGCGCACAACGTGACTGTGGGTGCGCATACCGCCATCGCCGCCTGCACCGGCATTGCGGGCAGCACCCGCATCGGCCGTCGCTGCCTGATCGGCGGCGGCGCCGGGATCAGCGGGCAACTGACCATCGGCGATGATATCGTCATCGCCGGCTTCGGCATGGTGACGCGGTCACTTGCGGCGCCGGGCATGTATTCAAGCGTGCTGCCGGTGGAAGAGGCGCAGCACTGGCGCCGTGTGGTGGGCCGCCTGAAGCGGCTTGACACCCTGGTGGCCCGGGTTCGCAAACTGGAAGGAATGGGACAGGAACAAGATGAGCGCGACTGACAAGCCGTTTCTGGATATCTACGCCATCCTCGGGCGCCTGCCACACCGGTATCCCTTCCTGCTGGTGGATCGCGTGCTCGAATGCACGCCCGGCGGGAGCATCCGCGCGCTGAAGAACGTGACAGTGAACGAGCCGTTCTTCACCGGCCACTTCCCCGAGCGGCCGGTGATGCCAGGCGTGATGGTGCTGGAAGCTCTGGCGCAGGCGGCTGGCATCCTCACCTACACCACGCTCAAGCGCATTCCGAACGCGAACACGCGATTCTATTTCGCCGGCATCGACGCCTGCCGGTTCCGCCGGCCGGTGGAACCGGGAGACCAGCTCATCCTCACCGCCCAGGTGGCGCGCAGCATGAAGGGCATCTGGAAGCTGACCACCGCTGCCTACGTGGGCGATGTGCAGGCGGTGTCGGCGGAGATGATGCTGTTCCCCGACGCGGAGAATGCCACCCCGGTCGAAGCGCCCTAGGCGAGCGCCTTGAGCATCGACCCGCGCGCAGTCGTGTCGCCCGGCGCCCGGATCGCCGCCGGGGTCGAAATCGGTCCGTATGCCGTGATAGGTCCGGACGTGACCATCGGAGCCGGCAGCTGGATCGGCCCGCATGCCGTCGTGAATGGCCCCACGGTGCTGGGCGAGGGCAACCGCATCTTCCAGTTCGCCTCCATCGGCGAGGCGCCGCAGGACATGAAATATCGTGGCGAACCGACGCGCCTGGTGGTCGGGGCGCGCAATACCTTCCGCGAATATGTCAGCGTGCATCGCGGCACTGTCACCGGTGCCGGCGAAACACGCATCGGCAATGACAACCTGCTGCTGGCCTACTCGCATGTGGCGCATGACTGCGTGCTCGGGGACCACATCATTTTCTCCAATGCCGTGAACATTGCAGGTCACGTGCAGATTGGCGACTGGGCCATTTTTTCCGGCTACGCCGGCGCGCACCAGTTCTGCCGCATCGGCGCGCACGCGTTCATCGGCAACAACACCTCGGTGCTGCAGGATGTGCCCCCCTACGTGCTCGCCGCGGGCCATCCCGCCGAGCCGCGTTCGGTGAATGTCGAGGGGCTCAAGCGCCGCGGCTTCAGCGAGGAGCAGGTGCGCGCCATCCGCAATGCCTACCGGGTGCTGTATCGCAGCGACCTGAAGCTGGAAGAGGCGACCCTGCAGATCGAGGAGATGGCGCGCGAGCAGCCGGTGCTTGCCATCTTCGCGGAATTCATCCGCGGGTCCAGCCGCGGCCTGGCGCGTTGAACATCGGACTGGTGGCTGGTGAAGCCTCCGGCGACCTGCTCGGCGCGGCGCTGATCGAGGCACTGCGTGCCCGCGTTCCGCAGGCACATTTCGTGGGACTGGCCGGCGAGCGCATGGTGGCGGCTGGCTGCGAGCCCCTGGGCTCCTCCGAGGAACTGGCAGTGATGGGATTGGTGGAGCCGCTGCGCCACCTGCCGCGGCTGTTGCGGCTGCGATCGCGCCTGCGCCGCGAAATGCTGGCACGGCGCATTGATCTGTTCGTCGGCATTGATGCACCCGCATTCAACCTGGGGCTGGCGCGCCGGCTGCGCGAGCGCGGCATTCCCACTGCGCAGTATGTGAGTCCACAGGTGTGGGCCTGGCGCCGCGGGCGCGTCCGCTCGATCGCGCGCGCGGTGGACGCCGTGCTGTGCCTGCTGCCATTCGAGCCCGCGGCCTATGCGGGCCAGCCGGTGCGCGCCGAATTCGTCGGGCATCCGCTGGCCGATTCCATTGAACCGGTTTCGCATCGCTGGGCCGCCCGCGAACAGCTCGGCATCGCCGCAGATGCCACGGTGGTCGCGCTGCTGCCGGGCAGTCGCACCGGCGAGGTGGAGCGCCTCGGCGGCATCTTTGCCAGGACGGCGGTGGAACTGCAGCGCATGCATCGCCAACCCCTGCATCTGCTGGCGCCGATGGCCGCGGCCCATCTGGCGCTGCGTTTTGCTGCGCAGCTGGCCGCCGCGGGTGCCGGCGTGCGGCTGCTTGACCGGCAGGCCGATACCGCACTGGCCGCGGCCGATGTGGCACTGGTCGCCTCGGGCACCGCGACGCTGCAGGCCCTGCTGCACGGTACCCCGATGGTGGTGGCTTACCGGCTGGCGCCGCTGACCGCCTTCATCGCACGCGACCTGGGCCTGGTGAAGCTGCAGTATTTTTCCCTGCCCAATCTGCTGGCGGGCGCGGCGCTGGTGCCCGAGTTCTTCCAGCAGGCGGCACGGCCGACGGTGCTGGCGACCGCGCTGCACACCGCGCTCAACGACGAGCCGCGGCGTGCCGAACTGCGGCAGCGCTTCCGCGAAATCCACCGCACCCTGCGCCATGGCGGCGCGGCACGGGCCGCGCAGGTGTTGCTGGAAGTGGCCGCCGCCCGCGGCGAGCATCCGGGGGTGCAGGATGCGTGACGTGGTCCGGATGGAAGTCGAGCTGGTGGCGGGCGTGGACGAAGTGGGCCGCGGGCCCCTGTTCGGGCCGGTGTATGCAGCGGCCGTGATCCTGGATCCGGCCCGTCCCATTCGCGGTCTGCGCGATTCCAAGCAGCTCACACCCGAGCGCCGCGCCGTGCTGTCCGAGCGCATCCGCACTCGTGCGCTGGCCTGGCATATCGCCTGGGCCGATGTCGAGGAGATCGACGCGCTGAACATACTCGGTGCCACGCTGCTGGCCATGCGGCGCGCGGTGCTGGGGCTGGCGCACCGGCCGCATCTGGTGCGCGTGGACGGCAACCGCATGCCGCATCTCACCGACTGCTGCGGCCGCGCCGAGACGCTGGTGCAGGGTGACGCGAAGGTGCCGGCCATCAGCGCCGCGTCCATCCTGGCCAAGCACGCGCGTGACGAGCTATGCATGGAGATGGAGGCCGCTTATCCCGGATACCAGCTCGCATCCCACAAGGGTTACGCTACTCCCGAGCATCTGGAGGCGCTGGGAAGGCTCGGCCCCTCGCGCCAGCACCGGACCAGTTTCATGCCCGTCAGCGAAGCGCTGAATAGAACAAAATCATGAGTTTGAACACGTTTGTTCACCTAAGACTTCACACCGAGTATTCGCTGCTCGACAGTGTCGTGCGGGTCGATGAGCTGATGGCTGGCGTTGCGGCGGCCGGCATGCCGGCGGTGGCGCTCAGTGACGAGTGCAACCTGTTCGCGATGGTGAAGTTCTACCGCGCCGCCTTCGCCGCGGGCATCAAGCCGATCATCGGCGTGGACCTGTGGGTGCGCGAAGCCGGGGAGCGGGAGGCGCCGTCGCGGCTGACACTGCTGTGCCAGAGCGAGGCGGGTTATTTGAACCTCACGCGGCTGGTGACGCGCGCCTATCTGGAAGGGCAACGCCAGGCGACCCCGCTGGTGGAGCGTGAGTGGCTGAGCGCCGCCGCGCTGGAAGGCCTGATCGCGCTGTCTGGCGCCTGGGAAGGCGATGTGGGCCGGGCGCTGCTGATGGGGCGGCCGGCGCAGGCACGGCGGTTGCTGGAGGGCTGGAAGACACTGCTGCCGGATCGTTTCTACGTCGAGCTGCAGCGGGTGGGCCGCTCCACCGATGCCGAGTACGTCACGGCTGCAGTGGCGCTGGCTGCAGAATGCGATGTGCCGGTGGTGGCCACCAACGACGTGCGCTTCCTGACGGCGGAGGATTACGACGCGCATGAGGCGCGCGTGTGCATCCGCGAACGCGCGCTGCTGGCCGACCCGGCGCGCAAGCGCCGCTACACCCGCGAGCAATACCTGCGTTCACCCGCGGAGATGGCCGAGCTGTTTGCAGACCTGCCGGCCGCGCTGGCCAACAGCGTGGAGATCGCGCGGCGCTGCAGCCTGCCCCTCAAGCTCGGCACCAGCCAGCTGCCGATCTTCCCCACCCCGGACGGCAGCAGCGCCGACGCCCATATCCGCGCCGAGGCCACGCGCGGCCTGGCGGCGCGGCTGCAGCCGTTGCTGGCCGCGGGTGCCGCCATACCGGAGGAGTATTCCGCACGGCTCGAACGCGAGCTCGACGTCATCGTCAAGATGGGCTTCGCCGGCTACTTCCTCATCGTCGCGGACTTCATCCGCTGGGCGCGCGAGAACGGCGTGCCGGTGGGGCCGGGACGTGGCTCGGGTGCAGGTTCGCTGGTGGCTTGGGTGCTGCGCATCACGGACCTCGATCCGATTGCACACCAGCTGCTGTTCGAGCGCTTCCTGAATCCGGAGCGCGTGTCGATGCCCGACTTCGACGTCGACTTCTGCATGGACGGGCGCGACCGCGTCATCGCCTATGTGTCGGAGCGCTACGGCCGCGAGCGCGTATCGCAGATCATCACCTACGGCACCATGGCCGCGAAGGCGGTGGTGCGCGACGTCGGGCGCGTGCTGGGGCATCCGTTCGGGTTCGTCGACCGCATCGCCAAGCTGATCCCTAACGAGCTGGACATCACGCTGGAGAAGGCGCTCGAGAAAGAGCCGGAGCTGGCGCGGCTCGACAAGGAGGATGAAGAAGTCCATGCGCTGCTGGAGCTTGCGCTGAAGCTCGAGGGCCTGACCCGCAACGCCGGCAAGCACGCCGGTGGTGTGGTGATCGCCCCCTCCGTACTCACCGATTTCACGCCGCTGTTCTGCGAGAACGCCGGCGACGCCGTGGTCACCCAGTTCGACAAGGATGACGTCGAGGCTGCCGGCCTGGTCAAGTTCGACTTCCTGGGCCTGCGTACGCTGACCATCATCGACCGGGCGGTGCGCATCATCAATGCGCTGCCGGAACGGGCGGCCACGCCGCTCGACATGACCCACATGCCGATGGACGATGCGGCCACCTACGCACTGCTGCGCACCGGTCACACCACTGCGATATTCCAGCTGGAATCGCGTGGCATGAAGGACCTGATCCGCCGGCTGAAGCCCGATCGCTTCGAGGACGTGGTGGCGCTGGTGGCGCTGTTCCGCCCCGGTCCGCTGCAGTCGGGAATGGTGGATGATTTCATCGCGCGCAAGCTTGGCACGGCCGGCGCCGAGATCGACTACCTGCATCCCATGCTCAAGCCGGTGCTTGCGCCTACGTACGGGGTCATCCTGTACCAGGAGCAGGTGATGCAGATCGCGCAGGTGCTGTCCGGCTACACGCTGGGCGGCGCCGACCTGTTGCGCCGCGCGATGGGCAAGAAGAAGGCCGAGGAGATGGCCAAGCAGCGCAGCTTCTTTGTCGATGGCGCGGCCGTCAACGGCGTCGCCGCCGAGCATGCCGCCTGGATCTTCGACCTGATCGAGAAATTCGCCGGTTACGGCTTCAACAAGTCGCACTCGGCAGCCTATGCCGTGCTGACCTACCAGACGGCCTGGCTGAAGCAGCACTATCCGGCCGCGTTCATGTCCGCGGTGATGTCCGCAGACATCGCCGACACCGACAAGGTGGCTTCGCTGCTGTATGAATGCGAGCGCATGGAGCTGGCCGTGCTCCCGCCGGACATCAATACCTCGGTGTACGACTTCACGGTGGCGGGCGAGCGGATGATCCGCTACGGCCTGGGCGCGGTGCGCGGCGTCGGCCAGCAGGCCGTGGAGGCGCTGGTCGAGGAACGCCGGGCCAATGGTCCCTACACAGGCCTTGCGGAGCTGTGCCGGCGCATCGACCTGGCGCGCGTGAACCGCCGCGTGCTCGAGGCTCTGATCAAGGCCGGCGCCATGGATGGCATCGGCGCCAATCGCGCCACGCTGATGGCCTCGCTCGATGCCGCAGTGCAGGGTGGTGAACAGTCCACGCGCGCCAGCGCTGCCGGCCAGGATGACCTGTTCGGTGGCGGTGGCGCCGCCGTGGCCGAGATCGCGCCCGTGGCAATGCCTGAATGGCCGGACCGCGTGCGCTTGGCTGCCGAGCGCGAGACGCTCGGGCGCTTCCTGTCAGGCCATCCCATGGAGAGCTACGAAGCCGAGCTGCAGCGGCTGGTGTCGGCGCGGCTTGGGGATCTCGCCAGCGAACCCCCGCCCACCGGCGATGCGCCACGCTGGAACGGTGGACGCCAGGCAAGCGTTGCGGGTCTGGTCGACGAAATCCGCAAGCGCAACGGCCGTACCAGCTTCGTGCTGGATGATCGCACCGGCCGCATCGAGGTGACGTTGTTCGACGAACAGGCCCAGCTGTACCGTGAGCTGCTGGTCAAGGACGCGCTGCTGCTGGTGGAAGGGAACCTGCGGTTTGACGATTTCAGCCATGCCTGGCGCATCGCCGGCAAACGTATCGTGGCGCTGGATGCCGTGCGCGAGCAGCGCGCGCGCCGCCTGATCCTGCGCTGGCCGCGCGAACCCGCGCTTGATCCGCCGCGCTTCACCGCGCGGCTCAAGGAGTTGCTGGCTACTGCAGCCGGCGGCGACTGCGATGTGCTGATCCGCTACGAAACCAGCGCCGCGCGCTGCGTGCTGGGGCTGGATCGCGCCTGGGCCGTGCGGCCCACGCCCGCCTTGCTCGAAAGCCTGTCTGTGCTGCTGGGGCCGGATGCACTGCGGCTGCAGTACGACCCGGGCTCCACCGCGCACTGAGCCGGCGGTCGCGGGCTACTTCACCGTCAGCTGGTCGAACACGCCGCCATCGGCGAAGTGCACTTTCTGTGTCACCGTCCAGCCGCCGAAATCGCGGATGGTCGCGAGCTGGATCTGCGGGAATGAAGCGGCGTATTTCTGCGCCACCTGCGGATCCCGCGGCCGATAGTGGTTGCGCGCGATGATCTCCTGACCTTCCGCGCTGTACAGATACTTGAGGTACTCCTCGGCGGCCGCGCGCGTGCCACGCTGGTCGACCACCTTGTCCACCACGGCCACGGAGGGCTCGGCCAGGATGCTGATGCTCGGCACCACGATCTCGAATTTGTCCTTGCCGAGTTCTTCGACGGCGAGAAAAGCCTCGTTCTCCCAGGAGATGAGCACATCGCCGATGTCGCGCTGCGCGAAGGTGGTGAGTGAGCCGCGTGCGCCTGAATCCAGCACCGGTGTATTGCGGTAGATGGCGCCGAGCAACTCCCGCGCCTTGGCTTCGTTGCCACCGGGTTGGCGCAGCGCCCACGACCACGCCGCCAGATAGTTCCAGCGCGCCCCACCCGAGGTCTTTGGATTCGGCGTCACTACCGCCACGCCATCGCGCGCCAGATCATTCCAGTCGCGGATGTGCTTCGGGTTGCCCTTGCGCACCACCAATACAATGGTCGAGGTGTATGGGGCGCTGTTGTCGGGCAGGCGACCCTCCCAGTCGGTGACTATCAGCCCCTGCTGCGCGATGGCGTCGACATCGCCTGCCAGGCCCAGCGTCACGACATCTGCCGCCAGCCCATCCACCACGGAGCGCGCCTGCTTGCCCGAGCCGCCATGCGACTGGTTGATGCTGACATCCTGGCCGCTCACCTCCTTCCAGTGTTTCTGAAAGGCCGCGTTGTAGGCCACATACAGTTCCCGCGTCGGATCATACGAGACGTTGAGCAGCGTCACAGGAGCCGCTGTCGCATCGCCCTGCGGTTTCTGGCCCGCGCCGCAGGCGGCCAGCGCCAGTAGTGAAATGGCCGGGATCAGCTTGAGGAGTCTGCGGCGCGGAGTGGATTCGGGCGTCATGAAATCTCGCTGGATTCAAAAAGGGCA
>JBEVNO010000103.1:0-3264 GCA_040508085.1 Steroidobacteraceae bacterium | reverse complement strand
GGCGCAATAGAGCTCTGCGTCGCCATCGTTGCCGAACCAGTAGATGCGGCTGTGTTCGAGGAAACGGCCGACGATCGAACGCACGCGGATGTTCTCCGACATGCCCGCCACGCCCGGCCGCAGCACGCAGGTGCCGCGCACGATCAGGTCCACCTGCGCGCCGGCGCGCGATGCCGCATACAGCGCCTCGATCACCTGCGTCTCGGTCAGCGCATTCATGCGCGCCACGATGCGGCCCTTCGGGCCTTGTTCACCCTGCCGGCGGATCATCTCGAGCAGTTTCTCATGCAGCGTGAACGGTGACTGCAGCAGCAGGCGCAGCTTGGGCGTGCGCGTGAGGCTGGTCAGCTGCAGGAAGATCTCGTGTACATCCAGGCCAATTGCCTCGCTGGACGTCAGCAACCCGTAATCGGTGTAGGCGCGCGCGGTCTTGTGGTGGTAGTTGCCCGTGCCCACATGGCAGTAGCGGCGGATGCCGTCCTGTTCCCGGCGCACCACCATCAGCATCTTCGCGTGCGTCTTGTAGCCCACCACGCCATACATCACGTGCACGCCGGCTTCCTGCAGCCGGTTGGCCAGGCCGATATTGGCCTCTTCATCGAAGCGCGCCCGCAGCTCGACAATCGCAGTGACGTCCTTGCCCTTGTGCGAGGCCGCCACCAGCGCATCCACGATGGGTGAATCCGAGCCCGTCCGGTACAGCGTCTGCTTGATGGCCAGCACCTGCGGGTCGGCAGCGGCCAGGCGGATGAAATCCATCACCGGCGCGAAGCTCTGGAACGGATGATGCAGCAGCAGGTCGCGGGCGCGCAGCTGCTCGAACAGGTCGATGGCCGGATTGCCATCGGGCAGCGCCGGCGTGAACGGCACATATTTCAGGTCGCTGCGGCTGGCCAGGTCGTAGATCACCGACAGCCGGTTGAGGTTCACCGGCCCCGGCACCCGGTACAGATCCTCGCGATCCAGCAGGAACTGGTGCAGCAGGAAATCGGCGATTTCTTCCGGGCAGTCCATCGAGGTCTCGAGGCGCACCGCCGCGCCATAGCGGCGCTGCGCGAGCTCACCTTCCAGCGCCCTGCGCAGGTCGTCGATTTCCTCCTCATCCACGAACAGGTCGCTGTTGCGGGTGACGCGGAACGGATAACAGCCGCTCACTTCCATGCCCGGGAACAGCAGCGGAATGAACTCGGCCACGATGTTGGACAGCAGCACCAGCGAGATGCCGCTGGCGCCATTCAGCACGCGTACCACGCGGGGCAAGGAGCGCGGCACCTGCACGATGGCAAGGTCGGTGTCGCGGCCGAAGGCATCCTTGCCCACCAGCCGCACGACAAAGTTGAGGCTCTTGTTCTGGATGCGCGGGAACGGCCGTGCCGGGTCCAGCCCGAGCGGGCTCAGCACCGGCTCCACCTCCTCGTGGAAGTGACGTTCCAGCCAGGCGCGGTCGGCCGCGCCCCAGCTCTCCCGCGTGGCCAGATGCACGCCGGCAGCCTGCATTTCCGGCAGCAGCTGGCTGTTCAGGCAGGCGTACTGGTCCCGGATGAGCTTTGCCGCGCGCACGTGGATGGCTGCCAGTTGCTCGTCCGGCGAGCGTCGGTCCGGGCCCGCGGCCGGCGTGCCCAGTTCGGCCAGCTGCTTCAGCCCTGCCACGCGGATCTCGAAGAACTCGTCCAGGTTGCTCGACGAGATGCACAGGAAGCGCAGTCGCTCCAGCAGGGGCAGGGAGGGATCGGCGGCCAGCGCCAGGACACGCTGGTTGAACTCGAGCTGCGACAGTTCGCGGTTGATGAAGGGTTCCATGGGGCGCTCGCGAGCCTCGGTCATGGATGTTGCAGTGCTGTGACAGCTCCCGGATACAGCGCGCCCAGCACGCGCGGGCCGCGGGCACCGGTGACGGCCACTAGATTGCCGGGCAAACCTGCGATGTGGCGGTGGGCGAGCCAGGCGATCAGTGCCCCTTCCACCTGTTCGGGGGCGATGCCCCGTGTGCTGGTGGAATGCACCCTCAGCTGCGGCAACTGCAGGGCGAGACGGCGCATCAGTTCCAGGTTGAAGGCTCCGCCACCGCACACCAGCAGCTCACGTGGCGTGAAATCGGGAACCGAGGCCAGGGCCCGCGCGATGGTCACGGCCGTGTATTCACACAGGGTGGCCTGCACATCGGCCGGTGTCGCAGGATGCGCCTGCAGGCGCGGCTCGAGCCACGCCTGCCGGAACAGCTCGCGCCCGGTGCTCTTGGGCGGCGGCAGCGCCAGATAGGGCTCCTCAAGCAGTGCGGCGAGCAGCCCCGGCTGCACCTGGCCGCTGGCGGCGTATGCGCCGGCATCGTCATAGGGCCTGCCCAGGTGCAGCTGCGACCACAGATCCATCAGGCAATTGCCGGGGCCCGTGTCGAATCCCTGGACGGCGCCCGTGGCCGGCAGGGCAGTGATGTTGGCAATGCCGCCGATGTTGACGACGGCGCAGGCGCTGCCGGCCACGCCAAAAGCCGCGGCATGGAAGGCCGGCACCAGCGGCGCGCCCTCGCCGCCAGCGGCCATGTCGCGGCGGCGCAGATCGGCCACCACATCGATGCCGGTGGCCTCGGCGATGCGGTTCGGGTCGCCGATCTGGACGGTGTAGGACACCGGCAGGCGCGGCCGGTGCAGCACCGTCTGGCCGTGGCTGCCGATGGCCCGCACCGCGGCGGGGGCCACGCCGGTCTTGCGCAGCAGATGCAGCGCGGCCGCGGCGAAGATCTCGCCCACGGCTGCATCCAGGGCCCCGAACGTGTCGAGGTCGCAGGAGCCCGGCTCCGCCACCACCTGTTTCAGGCGCGTGGCGAGCTCGTCCGGATAATCGAAATGCGCCGCGCCGCGCACCGAGAAGCGGTCGCCATCGACGGCCAGCAGCACGGCTTCAACGCCATCCATGCTGGTGCCGGAGATGAGGCCGGCGTAAAGCGCCATGGACAGCCCGCTGGCGCTAGCGCGCGGCCAGGGCAGTACCGGCAGCCGGTGCCTGGGCCGGACCTGTGTCCAGCCGCGCCAGCAACGGCGCTGATTGCAGGTCGAAGGCCGCGCGCTCCCCGGCGGGCACCGGCGGGCCTGGTTCGCCGCGGCGGATCGCCTGCTGCGGATCGATATAAACGCCGCGTTCGATGTACTCGAAATGCAGATGCGGACCGCTGGCAAGGCCGGTGCTGCCCACGTAGCCGATCACCTGGCCCTGCGCGACCTTCTGGCCGCTGGCCAGGCCCTTGGCAAAGCGTGACATATGGCCGTA
>JBEVNO010000021.1:0-13056 GCA_040508085.1 Steroidobacteraceae bacterium | reverse complement strand
CGCACCTGTACCTGGCCTCGATGGTGCTGAAGCACCACCACGACCAGGGCTCGCCGCAGGAGGATCTGCCCATCGTCGAGTGGGCCTGCCGCGACCAGCTGTACCGCGCGCAGGAGCAATTGCATGGCTTCCTGCGCAATTTCCCCAATCCGCTGCTCACCTGGCTGATGCGGGTGCTGGTCTTCCCGCGTGGCCGCACCTACTTCGCGCCCAGCGACCGGCTGGGCGCGAAGCTTGCCGGCATCGCCATGGAGCCGGGTCCGTCCCGCGAACGCCTGTGCCGCCATGCCTACCGCGGCAAGGCCGGCGGCAATCCGCTGGCCCTGCTGGATGAAGCGCTGCACCTGGCGGTGCGTGCCGAGCCGCTGGAACGCAAGTTGCGGGTGGAGGGCGTGAAGACCGGCCGCATCAAGGCACTCGACCAGCCCGGCCAGATTGCCGCCGGCCGGGAGCTGGGCATCCTGAACGATGCGGAAGCGGCCCTGCTCCTGGACTATGATCAGCGCATCATGCAGATCATCAATGTCGACGACTTCGCGCCGCATGAACTTCCCGCGGGTCGCAACCAGGCCGGCCAGGCCACCGAGGAGTAGGGCATGTTGCAACGGATGACAGCGGCGGCCGCCGCGACCATGTTGATGATGGCGACCTCCCAGGCCGCCGAGCCCGCGCCGGCTGCCGCCACGCTGCCCGGCCTGCCGCGCACGGCAGCCCCGCCAGGCGCCAGCGTGTACATCATCAGCCCCAGGGATGGCGAAACCGTTTCGAGCCCGGTCAAGGTGGTGTTCGGCCTCACCGGCATGGGCGTCGCGCCAGCCGGCGTCGACATGCCGGGCACCGGTCACCACCACATCCTGATCGATACTGCGCTGCCCGCGAACCTCGCCATGCCGCTGCCGGCCGACGAGCATCATGTGCACTTCGGCAAGGGCCAGACCGAGGCCATGGTGACGCTGCCCGCCGGCAAGCACACGCTGCAGCTGGTGCTGGGCGACAAGCTGCATGTGCCGTTCGATCCGGTGGTGGCGTCGACCAAGATCACCGTGACCGTCAAGTAACGCACCGGCAGGTGGCGGCCACAGCGCGCCGCAACCTGCCATCACCCGATGTACCTGTCCTTCTACGGGCTGACTGAAAAGCCCTTCTCGATCACGCCGGATCCGCGGTATCTCTACCTCGGCGGGCGCCATGCGGAAGCACTGGCGCACCTGGTCTATGGCATCACCGAGGCCGGTGGTTTCATCCAGCTCACCGGCGAGGTCGGGACGGGCAAGACCACGGTCATCCGCTCGCTGCTGGCGCGCAAGCCGGACGATTCCGAGATCGCGCTGATCCTGAACCCGCGCATGCAGCCGGCGGAATTCGTGCTCACCATCTGCGAGGAGCTGGGCATCCTGCTGCCCGACAGCGCGGTGGGCAGCCTGAAGGAACTCATCGATGTACTGAATGCCTACCTGCTGAAGGCGCATGCGCGCGGCAAGCGCGTGGTGCTCATCGTCGATGAAGCGCAGAACCTGGCGCCGGACCTGCTGGAACAGGTGCGCCTGCTCACCAACCTCGAGACCGAGTCACAGAAGCTGCTGCAGATCATCCTGATCGGCCAGCCTGAACTGCGCGAGATGCTGGAGCGCAACGACCTGCGCCAGCTGGCCCAGCGCATCACCGGCCGCTACCACCTCGCGCCCCTGTCGCGCGATGAGGCAGCCTCCTATGTGAAGCACCGGCTGCGCATCGCCGGCGCCACCCAGGAGATCTTCACCAATGGCGCGCTGGCGGAGCTGTACCGCGCCAGCGGCGGCGTGCCCCGCCTGCTCAACATCATCGGTGACCGCGCGCTGCTGGGCGGCTACACCGAGGATCGCCACATCGTGAATGCCGCACTGGTGCGCCGCGCCAGCGCGGAGGTCTCGGGCCGGCGCCTGCTGCCCGGCTGGCTGCCCTGGCTGGCCGGCACTGCTGCGGCGGCCGCCATCACGGCCACCACCTGGCTGGTGTGGTCGCAGGCCCATGAACCCGCTGCCGAGCCCACACCACCTGTGGCCATCGTGCAGCCGGAGCCTGCCGCGCCACCCCCAGTGGCCGCGCCGCCCGCGCCGCAACCGGTGGCCGGCGATCTTGCGCCATTGCTGCAGGGCGCCGCCGCCGTCACCGACCTGGATGGCGCCTACATGCGCCTGTTTGCGCTGTGGAATGCCCGCTACGTGGCCGGCTCCGAGGCCGCCTGCTCCCAGGCACTGCGCCAGGGCCTCGAGTGCCTGGACGAGGCCGGCGGGCTCACCGCGCTGCGGCGCTTCAATCGCCCCGCCATCCTCGCCCTCGAAGACAACAGCGGCGCCGTGCACCAGACGGTGGTGGAAAAGATCGGCACCGGGTCCGCCAGGCTGCTGATCGGTGAAGCCGCGCATGAAGTGACGCTGGCGGCGCTGCAGGCGCGCTGGGGTGGCGATTTCCTGCTGCTGTGGAAGCCGCCGCAGCTTGACCCGCGCAGCCTGACGCTGGGCATGGAAGGCGAGGCGGTCGGCGTGCTGCGCCAGCGCCTGCGGCAGTGGGCCGGCCTGCCCGCAGAACCCGATGCAGTCCAGGTTTTCGATGAATCGCTGCGCACACTGGTGATGCAGTTCCAGCGCCGCAACAGCCTGCCCGCCGATGGCGTCGCGGGCACCCGCACCCAGGCTTTGCTGGACGCGGCGCTCGCCCCCACCGACACGCCGCTGCTGTCCGCAGCGGCGCAATGAGGCAGCCATGTCGTTCATCCTCGATGCGCTGAAGAAAGCCGAGTCCGAACGCAACCGCAACTCCGGGCCGGTGCTGATGGATGTGCGCATCAGCGCGCCGCGCCGGCGCCTGCCCACCTGGGCATGGGTGCTGGGCAGCGTGCTGCTGGCGAACCTGCTGGTGCTGGCCTGGCTGCTGATGCGTCCGGCCAGCACACGGCGCACAGCAGCCACCGGGGCCAGCGTCACTGCGCCTGCCGCGCCGCCGGCCGCGCTGGCCGTTGCACCCGCGGCCTTGCCGCCGCCGGCGGCCGCACCGGCGCCCACTGCACCGTTGCCCGCTGCCAGTGGCGACATCCTGCCACCGGTCAACGCCACGCCGCCGCGCAGCACCGACAACCTTCCCACGCTGCAGGATCTGCAGGCGGCTGGCGAAACGCTGCCATCGCTGCAGCTGCATCTGCACTTCTACGACGCCACGCCCGCGCAACGCTATGTGCTGCTGAACGGCAAGCGCCTTGCCGAAGGCGAATTCACCACCGATGGCGTCAAGGTCGAACAGATCACGCCGCAGGGCGTGGTGCTGGATGCCGGCGGGCGCCGCTTCCGGCTGCTGGCCGGCGGCTGATCACTCGGCGATGAACCAGCGCTTGTCGACCTGCTCCAGCACCAGCTTCGCAAACGGCAGGCCCTGCTCGCGCAGATCGTAGCTGGCGCGCGTACCGGCATATTCAAAACGCGGCGTGCCGCTGCGCGCCGCGGCCAGCGCCGCCAGCAGCTGCTCCCGCAGCGTATCGCGCTTCTCGCAGGCTGCGATCAGCGTGCGCAGCGCCTTGGTGCCGGTGGTGCGACGGAAATTCGGGCTCATCTGCTCGTCGTAGTAATCCTCACAGCGACCCGCCTTGAGGTTGTCGGTGGCCGCCGCCAGCAATTCCAGGATGGCCTGAGGATTGGCATTCGCCACCGCTGCGGCCGGCTGCGTTGCGGCGGCTGGAGCTGCGGGCGCGGCGGGCGCCGTCATCCGGCCGCTGCGCAGGTCGTCGATCTGCGCCTGCAGCTCCAGCGGCAGCGCGGCTTTCCAGTCCTTGCCCCACGGCACCAGCGACACCAGCACCGGTACGCGCACATTGCCTTGCGCCTTCGGCGGACGCAGCCGACCCACCAGCTGCACCATGCTGCCGCTGTCGGGCACGGCGGCCAGCCACTCCACGCTGTCGAAGTCGCGCCCACCGAATCGCAATCGCAGGGCCAGCGTCGCGAAGAAATTCTGCGGCGTGAGCCGCTCGATGTCGGCAAGCGGCATCGCCGCGCCGAACAGACGGCTGCGCGTGAGGCTTTCACTGCGATCTGCCTGCAGCTGCATCTCCTCCATCAGCTGCCTGCGCAAGGCGACGAGTTCGTCTTCCTGGATCGTCATTGCCAGGCTGCGCGCATCGCCGCCGGCCAGCGCGGCGAGATATTCCTCGGCTGCGCGGCGCTGTGGCTCGGCTACGCGCTGCGCGGCCGCACCGGTGGCCGCCACGCAACAGATTATGACCAGCAGAATTCTGCCCAGTTTGCTCATCCGGTACCAATCCTCATTCAGGACCCGCGTAACGCTACCCGCTTCACAGATTGCGCAAGGGGTCGCCGGGCAAGGTTGTACCGGCCGCATGGCCTCGTAAAGTCCTGTGTACAGCACCAAATGGGGCGGGATGCCCCACTCGCAAAGCAATGCGCCGGAGACAGTCTTGACTGCCAGCCCGAGGATCCGTGGCGACGGAACCGCCGAACCTGCACCTGCTGCGCAACCTTCGTACGTGGCGCGGCGACTGGTCGTGCTCACCTGCGATCCGGCACTGGCCAGCGCGCTGCAGGAAGTCGATGGCGAAGTCAGCGTGGTGGTGGTCGATGCCCTGGCGCGCCTGACCGACGAACTCATGCAGCAGTCGGCAGCCTCGGCCCTGCTCGACATCGCAGCGCTCGACGCGCCGGTGGATGCGGTGGTGGACGCGCTGGCCGCGCAGTTTCCGGACCTGCGCCTGATGGTCGCCGGCCAGGCCGCCGACCAGAGCCTGCTGGCCTCGCGCATCTCCGAACAGGTGGTGTTCCGCTTCGTGCACAAGCCGGCCTCGCCGCAGCGCCTGAAATTGTTCATTGATGCGGCGGCGCGCAGCACGCCCCTGCTGGATCGCCGCACCAGCGTGCCGGCCGCCGCGGTGGCCAGGCCGCTCGCGCCGCGCCGCGACGCCGCGGGCCCACCCCGCTCCACCGCGCTGCCGTTCACGCTGCTGGGGGTGATGGCGCTGGCCGCCGCGGCCACTGCCGGCTGGTATTTCTGGAGCCGCCCGGCCGCGGCGCCCGCTCCCGTGGCGGCCCCTTCGGCGCCGCCATCCGACGCAGCCGTGGCCGGGGCGGCGCAGCTGGAGCAGGCGCTGCGCGATGCCGAAACCGCGCTGCTGGCCGGCCAGCTCGACGCCGCCGCAGCCGCCACCGAGCAGGCCCGCCTGCTCGATCCGCAGAACCCGCGCCTCGCCTTCCTGGCGGCGCAGATCGAACGCGAGCGCACCCGCGGCATCACCGACGCCGCGCAACGCGAGGCCCAGGAAACACGCCAGATGCAGGTGCGGGGCGCGCTGATCAGCATGGAGCAGCGGGTGAACCGCGGCGCCTTGCTCGAACCGCTGGGCGACAGCGCCGTCACCTATTACCGCAATGCCGAGAGCATCGCGCCGCAGGCGCCGTCGGTGCTGGGCGCGCGCGACACGCTGGTCGCGGCGCTGCTGAATGATGCCGACCGCAGCCTGGGCGGCGGCAACCCCGAGGCCGCGCGCCGCCTGGTGGATGTGGCGGCGCAGATCAACGCCAATGCTCCCGGGCTGGATCTGGTCCGCCGCCGCATCGATGAAGTGATCGCCCGCGCCGCGGCAGCGGCGGCCGCACCACCGCCCGTCATCGAGCCCGCGCGCCTCGCGGCCGCACCCCCGGAGCCGGCGCCCGCGCCCATCCCGGCGCCGCAGGCGGTGGTGGCCGAAGCGCTTCCGCCTGCGCAGGTGCAGGCGCCAGCGGCAGCGCCTGCCGGTGATGCCATCGTGTCGGCCACCAGGCTCACCCTGCTGCGACGCGCCGAGGCGCGTTATCCGCAGCAGGCCTTCGACAGCCTGACCAACGGCTGGGTGGAACTTGAATTCACCGTCGCCACCGACGGCGGCGTGAAGGACATCGTGGTCACCGCCTCCGAACCGGGCCGCACCTTCGATGGCGCGGCCATCACGGCACTGCGCCGCTACCGCTATGCGCCGGTGCTGCGCAACGGTGTGGCGGTGGAGCAGCGGGCGCGCCTGCGCATGCGCTTCACCGCCCAAGACTCGAAGTAGACTCGACACAGTGCCAACCCGCTCGTGCATCCTGGTCGTATCGGACGACTCCCAGGTCGGTCGCTGGCTGCAGCACCGCATCGGCACGCTCGAGGGGGAATACCTGGTCGAGGTGGACGACAGCGCGGCCTTCGAGCGGCGCCTCGCGACCACTGGCGCGGCGCAGTTCGACGTGTTGCTGGCAGCGCTCGACTTCACCGCAGCCGCAGCCGCCTTCACCTGGATCGAACAGGCGCTGGGCAATCCGGAGCTGCCGCCGCTGGTGGTGGTGGCCCAGAACGGCGACGAACTGTCCGCCGCCGGCAGCATGCGCCGCGGCGCCGTGGACTACCTTCCCCGCCAGCAGCTGGATGCAGCACTGCTGACCAATGCGCTGCGCGCCGCCCACCAGGCCCGCGCGCCCCGCGATGGCATCGCTGCCACTGCGGGGGCGCAGGCGCCGCAGCTGCCGCGCAACCTGATCCCGCGCTATACGCTGCTCGACACATTGGGCGAATCCGCGCGCGCCACGGTTTATCTGGCACACAGCATGGCACTGAATCGCCACGTGGCACTGAAGGTCAGCCGCATGGTCGGCGAGGAAGAGCCGCAGTTCGCGCGCGAATTCGAGGCTGCCGGCGGCCTGCGCCATCCCGCTGTCGTGGACATCCACGATTACGGCATGCACGAGGGTCGCGAATTCATCGCGATGGAGTACTTCCCCTGCGGGGATCTGAAAGCGCGTCTGCAGAACCCGCTGACCGAGCAGGACTGCCTCGACTACCTGCGCGCCATCGCCCGCGCGCTGTGCGTCATCCACGCCAACGGCATCCTGCATCGCGACCTGAAGCCACCCAACATCATGCTGCGGGAGGACGGCCAGGTGGTGCTGATCGATTTCGGCCTCGCGCGCACGCTGGATGAGGGCAGCCGCAGCACGCGCGCCGGCGTGCTGCGCGGTTCGCCTTATTACATGAGCCCCGAGCAGGCACAGGGCATGGAGCTGGACGCGCGCACCGACCTGTACAGCCTTGGCGTCGTGTTCTACGAAATGCTCACCGGCGCCAAGCCCTATCTCGGCGCCACCGCCATCGAAGTATTGCAGCAGCATGTGACCGGCGCCGTGCCGGAACTGGCACCGGAGCTGGCGCACCACCAGCCACTGCTTGAAGGCCTGATGGCGAAGAACCGCGAGGACCGCTTTGCCTCCGCGCAGTCGCTGCTCGAAGCGCTGGGTGACGGCGATCGGGCGGCGAGCGACACATGCGGACCGGAGCTCGACGACATGCAGCGGCAGTCGCAGACGCTGCCATCGCTGGCGCAGATGCAGCAGTCGCTGGTCACCGCCCTGTCGGTGCTGCGGTCCCCGCCACAGCTCATCGGCCAGTTCCTGCACATCGCATCGGCCACTGTTGCCGGCATCCGCGCCACGTTGAAGCTGCCGGCGCGCGATCTGCCGGCGCTGCGCGACAAGCTGGCAAGGCTGCGCGAGGATGCCGCGCGCCTGGCCTCCGAGGCGCAGGACCATGGCTTTGCGCCCGTCGCCGAAGGCTGCCGCCTGCTGGTGGATCGGATCCACGAGCTGCAGCGCCTCGACGCCATCAGCGGCGATGCCATGCTGCCGCTGGCGATGCTGGTGGATCGGGTGGCCGCAAGCGTGGGCAATGTGAGCCGCGTCGAAGAGCAGCGTTACCGGCCCAGCGAACCTGCCACCGACGCGCGGCGTCGTCATGCCCGAACCACTGACTGGACGCTGGCCAGCGAACGTCGCTGGCGCGGCTTCCTGCGCAGCCGCGGCGAACTGGTGGGGGTGATGATCAAGCTGCACATGGAAGGCGCGGCGGCGGTGCCCACCGGGCTGCGGCGTCCGGTCGACGAGGTGCTGCAGCACCTGCTGCGCAATGCCGTCGACCATGGCATCGAATCGCCGGAACAGCGTGTGGCTGCCGGCAAGCCAGCCATCGGCCATATCAGTGTGGTGTTCCAGGCAGCCGCGGCTGGTGGCGTGGTCGTGACGGTGCGTGATGATGGGCGCGGCATCAGCGGCCAGGCACTGGATGGACGCGGCATGACCCAGGTGCGCAGGCTCACGGCCCGGCTGGGTGGCTCGGTGTCCATATCGTCAGAGCCTGCGCGTTATGCCCAGTACATCGTCCAGTTGCCGCAGTCTGAACCCGATGTAGGAGAACCGGCGACGCTCGCGGCCTCGCTTGACAACGCATGAGGCCAGCGGGTGCAATGCCTTCGACATAGTCGGGGGCTGCATGCATCTGGTCGATACAACGCTGTTCTATTCGCCGACCAGCGGCGGCGTCAGGCGCTATCTGAACGCCAAGCACGAGTGGTATACCCGCCAGCCGCATGTGCGGCACTCGCTGCTGGTGCCGGGGGAGCGGACGCACCTGGCCCCGGGTGATACCAGCACCATCGCCGGCCTCATCGTGCCGGGCACCTTCAATTACCGCCTGCCGCTGGCACCGCGCCGCTGGACCCAGCTGCTCGAGGAACTCGAGCCAGACCTGATCGAGGCCGGCGACGCCTTCCACCCCGCCTGGAGCGCGCTGGATGTGGCCAAGCGCATGCGCATTCCCGCTGTGGCATTCTTCCATTCGCATCTGCCGCGGCTGGTCGGCATCCGCACCGGCGCGGCCATGGGGCGGCTGACGGGTCGCTACCTGCGCTGGCTGTACGAGCGTTTCGATCTGGTGTTCGCACCCAGCCGCGTGATGTGCGAATACCTGCGCTCCATCGGACTGTGCCGGGTGGCGCTGCAGCCGCTGGGCGTCGATACGCGCGTGTTCCATCCGCAGCGGCGGCGTACCAGTCTGCGCCGCGAGCTCGGCCTGGCCGAGGATGTGCGCCTGCTGGTGTTCGCCGGGCGTTTCTCGGCCGAGAAGAACATCGGCGTGCTGCAGGATGCGTTCGCCGAACTGGGGTCGGATTACCACCTGCTGCTGGTGGGTGGCGGCGAGTCGAAGCGGCTCAGCTCCAACATCACGATGATGCCTTACCGGCGTGACAGTACGGAGCTGGCCAATGTGATCGCGTCCTGCGATGCGCTGGTGCACGCCGGCACCGCCGAAACCTTCGGCCTCGTGGTGCTGGAGGCCATGGCCTGCGGCCGGCCGGTGGTGGGCGTGCGCGCCGCCGCGGTGGCCGAGCTGGTGAATGATGCGGTGGGCGTCACGGCCGAGCGTGCCGAGCCTTCGCTGATGGCCGAAGCAGTCCGCGACCTGTACGACCGCGACATCGAGGCGCTGGGCCGCAATGCGCGCGCCATGGTGGAAGCCCGCTTCAGCTGGGACCAGGCGCTGCAGCAGCAGTTTGCGGCCTACGCCACCTTGAGCGAGAAGAGACGCACCTTGCCGGAGGGCTGGGCCACGGCCAGCCGCTTGCCATCGGGCGACCAGGCCACTGTGCCTGCCGGTCCATCCAGCAGCTGAATGTCCAGCGCCGCGCGGCTGCGCGGCCCGGGCTGCCACAGCGCCACGCGCCAGTCACGCCCGGCGGAGACCAGCAGCGGACCAACCGGCTGCCACGCCAGGCCTTCGATGCGCTCCTCGTGGCCATTGAGCTGCAGCGGTTCACTGCCCTCCGGCCCTTTGCCGCCGAAATCCCACAGCACGATGCTGCTGGCGCCGGTTGAAGCGGTGGCGAGGTAACGGCTGCTGGCGCTCCATGCCGTGTGGTCCACCTTGCCCTCATAGCCACTCATCCGAGAACGCTTGCGGCTGTTGAGATAGCGGAAATTCACCGTGCCGTCGGCCAGGCCGCTGGCGGCCACCTTGTTGTCCGGCGACAGCGCCAGTGTCACCGGCGTGCCCTCGAGCACGAAGGATTCCATGCGGCCGTCGTCTGCCCGATCCACATACATGGCGCCGTTGCCGGTGGCGATGAGCTCTTCGCGGCCACGCCAGCGCAGCTGCGTGAGCACCACCTCGTGGCCGCCGAGTTCGCGCAGCAAGTGGCCGCCAGCGTCGAACACCAGCGCATCCCGGCCCTGCGCAAAGGCCAGCGCGCTGCCATCGCCGCGCCAGCCGAGGCCGGCCGGCCAGCGCGCGGCACGCCGCAGCATGCGTGGCGGCAGGCCGCCTTCCGCCACATCCCAGAGCCGCACGGAGCCGTCCTGTCCCGCACTGGCCAGCAAGGCGCCTTTCGGCTGCCAGGCCAGTTCCAGCACGCCGGGAAGATGCTCGCCGAACTCGCGCACCGCGCCACTTGCGGCATCCACCAGCTGGATGCGGCCCTCGCCACCACCCACCGCCAGCGCATTGCCATCCGGCGCCCATGCCAGCGCGACGGGGAAATCATCGACGACGGCCACGGCCGTCGCCACCAGGCGCGGACCGTTGCTCATGCCAGGCAGGAAAGGAAGCCGGTCAGCAGTTCTTCGCGGTCGAGCTGGCGGCCGATGAATACCAGCTGGCTGCCGCGCTTCGCATCGCCCCAGGGGCGGTCCGGACGGCCATCGAACATCATGTGCACACCGTGGAACACATAGCGCCGCTCATCGCCCTTGATGTTCAGCACGCCCTTCATGCGGAAGATGTTCTCGCCATGCGCCTGCAGCACATGCGAGAGCCAGTCATTGACCTTGCGCGCATCCAGCGCGCGCGGCTCATCGATGCCGAAGGAGCTGATCTCGTCATCGTGATGATGGGAGGCAAAAGCGCGCTCGGCCACCGGCGGGATGCTCAATGACAGGCCGAATTCACCGGGCGCATGTTCGGTGAACAGCGCATAGGCGCCAGCCTGCGGGATGTCGAGGCGGTACTGGCCGCCCATGCATTGCATTTCCAGCGCCAGCGGCGCGCTGCCCGGGGCAAAGCTGTCGCCGCTTTCGATGTCGAGCGCGGTTTCGGCGAAGACACGCACGGCCTTCTCGATATGCGCATTCAATGCATCGGTGGTGGCAGCGGGCAGCGGCAGCAGGGCCACCTTCAGTGCGGCGTGCGAGTGACCGTGGTCATGGTCGTGGTCATGGCCCTCATGCCCGTGGTCGTGGCCATGATGTTCATCATGGCCCTCGCCGCTGGCCTTCAGAATATGCTTGCCCGCCGGCAATTCGTAGGCGCCGGCCCATTCGAACGGGTACTGCGGCTCGAGGAAGCTGCTGTCCACTGCCAGCGCGCGATCCAGGTCGAAGGCGCCGAGGCCCAGCACCACATCCACCGGCACCTGCGCATTCACGGCGCGATGGATCTGCGCCGAGCCATTGATGCCGCGGATCTTCTGCTCGATGCGCGCCAGGTCCGTGGGGGCGACCAGATCGGTCTTGTTGAGGATCACCACATCGGCGAAGCCCACCTGCACCGCCGGCTCATTCAGCTCCTGGAGGTGCTGCTCGAAATGCCGCGCGTCCACCACCGTGACGATGGCATCGACCACGAACTGGTCGCGCAGGTCGTCGTCGATGAAGAAGGTCTGCGCGACCGGGCCGGGGTCGGCCATGCCGGTGGTCTCGATCAGGATGTAATCGAAACGCTCGCGCCGCTTCAGCAGCTGCCCCAGCACGCGGATCAGGTCGCCGCGCACGGTGCAGCAGATGCAGCCATTGCTGGTCTCGAAGATCTCTTCTTCTGCGCCAATCACCAGCTGGTGATCCACGCCCACTTCACCGAATTCGTTCTCGATCACGGCAATGCGCTTGCCATGGTTCTCGGACAGGATGCGGTTCAGCAGCGTGGTCTTGCCGGCGCCCAGGAAGCCGGTCAGCACGGTGACCGGAATGCGTGCAGGTTTGTTCATGATCCGTAGCGTTTCTCGATGAAGCGTTGCAGGGGACGCAGTGACAGCGCCTTGAAGACCAGCCGCCACAGCAGCAGTCGCAGCCGCGAGAGGCGTGGCGGCGGCACCAGTGCCGCGAACTCAGCCTCCAGCGAAGTGTGCCGCGGCGCGTCGTTCACGGGCGCCCGGCGGTATCCATTTCCCAGACCGTTACTGGCGCCCCGCGGCGCAGCCAGAAGCCCGCGCCCAGGTGGCGGAAATTCTTCGACAGCTCACGCCGGTACCAGGCACCGCCGCGCAGGGACACGGCCGGGTCGGTGCGCGTCTGGTCGCAATTCTCTTCCCAGTCCTCGCGCGTCAGGACGCCGAAATACAGCAGGCCGCGGCACACGCGGGCGAGGTTCGCCAGGGCCCGCTGGGTCTGCGCCGCATCCAGGTACTGCAGCACGTCGTAGCAGATCACCAGCTCGTAGACCGACTTGCGGGTGAAATCCTGGATGCCGCTGTGGATCCAGCCATAGCGCTTGCACAGGTATTCACTGACCTCCAGCCCCGTGTAGGCGGCCTTGGGCAGCGCTTTCTTCAGCGGCGCCCGCAGCAGGCCCACCCCGCAGCCCGCGTCCAGCACATTGCGCACCGGCAGGTCCAGGTGATCGGCCATGGCAGCGATCAGGCGTCCGCGGGCATTCATCTCGGCGCGGTTGGTGACCGCCGTCTTCTTGTCGAAATAGAAGCGCTGGTAGTAGGCCCGGTCAAACTGCTCTGTCATTTACGATAAAATGGGCGGATGCCCGCCCCTTCTCCCCGCGTCGGTTTCGTAAGCTTAGGCTGCCCCAAAGCACTGGTCGATTCGGAGCGCATCCTGACGCAGTTGCGCATCCGTGGCTACGAGATTTCACCCACCTACGAGGCCTCCGACCTGGTGGTGGTCAATACCTGCGGCTTCATCGATGCGGCGGTGGAAGAATCGCTCGACACCATCGGTGAAGCCTTGGCCGAAAATGGCAAAGTCATTGTCACCGGCTGTCTTGGTGCCAAAGGCAGCATCGTGCAGCAAACGCATCCGCAAGTGTTGGCCGTGACCGGCCCGCATGCAACGCAGGAAGTCATGGAGGCCGTGCATGCCCATCTGCCGCCGCGACTGCCCGACGAACACGATCCTTTCATCGATCTGGTGCCGCCGCAGGGCATTCGCCTGACGCCGCCGCATTATGCCTATCTGAAAATTTCCGAGGGCTGCAACCATCGGTGTACCTTCTGCATCATTCCCTCAATGCGCG
>JBEVNO010000189.1:0-20433 GCA_040508085.1 Steroidobacteraceae bacterium | reverse complement strand
AGGGGCTCGTCGAACTATTTGACGGTTACTTGGCGAGCTGGAACAGCGCGGAAGGCACCCAGCCCTCGTTGCCGAGTTCGTCGGACACCTGCCACCACACGCCCTGCTTCTCGCCCGTGGGGTACAGCGTGGCACCGGGCTCGAGCTCGGCCACCACCGTCGCCTTGGTGTCCGGGGTCTGGTAGATCTTGCCGGGCTTCACCATCACCACCGACTGGGAGACATTGCTGGCCTTGGAATCCGGTTCGATGGCTTTCACGTCGTCCACCATCTTGATGTAGGCATCCAGATAGGCGGCAGTGACCACCTGGCCGATTTCCGTGTTGGCGTAGCTGCTGGCCCCGGCCGCAGCGAAGGCACCGAAGAAGCCACCTGCGCCGCCGCCCCAGCCCAGGTCGGTCTTCTTGGCCGTGCCCTGCACCAGCGAGACCTGCTCGGTGGAACGCACGTCGGTGAGCGTGAGCACCACGTTCGCGGTCTTGCTCTTCAGGTTGATGCCACCGGCCACGGCGCCCGCCACGCCACCGATCATGCCGCCCAGCAGGCCGCCGATGTTCTTGCCACCCGCCTTGTCGTTCTTGTTGACGAGGTCAGGGACCAGCACATAGTCGGCTGCGCGGATCTGTCCGCGGCCGACATTCGAGCCGCCGCGCAGATCCCCGCCGGAGGCGAGCTCCCGCTCGGCCTGCGCCGCTGCCATGCCCTTGCCGCGGTCCACCAGCGTGAAGCATTTGGATTCGGCCACGAAGACTTTGATGAGGGCGTCCGGGGATTCCAGCCCCAGCTCGCGCCACCACTGCACCTCGGGCTCCCGGACAGCCAGCGTGCCGTAGCGCTTCTGGCACTTCGGCACCTCCGGCGCCGGTTTCGCGGCGCTGGCCGCCGTGCTGACGGTGAGAGCCGTCACCAGCATGGCGGCCCCGATCACGCGCCTGATGTCCTGTTCGGTCATAACCTAAACTCCCTGCTGAATTTCTGGACCCGGATGGCCCGGGTTGCCGGCGGCGACCCGTCAGGACCGGAAAAGTAGCACATGAGATACTGCGCGGACTCCACATGAATCGCTTCATTCCGGACCCTTTTCTCCCCATCCTGCTGGCGACCGTAGCCCTGGCGACACTGTTCCCGGCAGCCGGCGAAGTGGCGGGCTACCTGTCCACCGTCGCCACTGCGGCCGTGATGCTGCTGTTCTTCCTGCATGGCATCAAGCTGCCGCGGGAAAACCTGGTCGCGGCGCTGGCCAACTGGCGGCTGCACCTGCTGATCCTGGGCAGCACCTATCTGGTGTTCCCGCTGCTCGGCCTCGGACTGAGCAGACTCTGGCCCGCGCTGCTGCCGGATGACCTGTGGGCGGGCGTGCTGTTCCTGTGTGCCCTGCCTTCCACCGTGCAGATGTCGATCGCCTTCACCTCGATGGCACGCGGCAATGTGGCCGCCAGCGTCACCTCGGCAGCGGCCTCGAACCTGCTGGGCATCGCGTTCACGCCGTTGATCGCGGGCGCGCTGCTGCACGCCCAGGGGGGTGGCGACGTGCCGCTGTCCGGCATCTGGAAAGTGGTGCTGCAGCTGCTGCTGCCCTTCGTGGTGGGGCACCTGCTGCGGCCCTGGCTGGCCGCGTGGGCGGCGCGGCGCAAGGGCCTGATCAGCTGGTCGGACCGGCTGACCATCCTGTTGTCGGTGTACAGTGCCTTCTCCGCCGCGGTGATCGACGGCATCTGGTCGCGCATTCCCTTCACCACGCTGCTGGTGCTGGTGCTGGTCTGCGCCGCCCTGCTGGCCACCATGATGCTGCTGACCTTCAACAGCGCGCGCTTAGCGGGTCTCGCACCGGATGAGCAGCGCAGCGCGCTGTATTGCGGCTCGTTCAAGAGCGTGGTCAGCGGCGTGCCGATGGCGCGCGTGCTGTTTCCTTCCGCCGAGATCGGCGCGATGATCCTCCCAGTGATGATGTACCACCAGCTGCAGATGATGTTCAGCGCCACGCTGGCACCGCGACAGGCGAAACAGATTCCATGATCCCGTACCGCAAGACGCCGAAATACCTGCCGCGCGAACAGTGTCCGCAGGCCGGCCATGAACGCATGGCGATGCAGCAGCCGGTGTCAAACTTCACCGCGCAGGGCATTTATGAGCCCGAGGCGGAACTGCTGAAGCGCATGCGCGATGAAGGCGCAGTGTTCATGATGGGGCAGAACCCCAACCTGCCGGTGATGCCGGAGCGGCCGAAGCTGCTCGATTTCTTCCACTACCGCTTTTCGGACATCGCCTTCCAGCACCTGTTGCAGAGTGCCAAGACGGCGCTGGATGCCGGACAGAGCGAGACCGTGGTCATTGCCTGCCTGCTGCACGATATTTCCAATGGCGCGTTCCTGCGCACAGACCACGGCTACTGGGGCGCGCAGATGATCGCGCCTTATGTCAGCGAGGAAGTCACCTGGGCCGTTCAGTATCACCAGGCACTGCGCTACTTCGCCGACGAATCGGTGGGTTTCAAGTACCCGGATGCCTACCGGCAGTTCTTCGGTCCGGAATTCAGCCCACCGGAGTACCTGCACAAGGCGCATGCGGAGGCCCGCGCGCATCGCTGGTACATGACATCCCGGCTGATCACGATCTATGACGTCTATGCCTTCCAGGATGGCGTCGCCATTGATCCGGATATCTTCACGGACATCATCGGGCGCAATTTCAAGGAGCCCGAGGCAGGTTTGGGGTTCGACAATTCACCCGTCGCGCACATGTGGCGCACGATGATCTGGCCCAACAACTTCCTGTGAAGCGCGCCGCGGCGCAAACATGAGACATAAGCTTCGCGTATAGCCAGCGCTCGCATTTCGCGGCTAAGCTCGCCTCACCTCTCGATGGGCGACAAGAAAACCCTCTGGACGCAAGGGAATATGCGAAAAAAGCGTGTGAGCCTGGCTGCTGCTGTTCGCGCTGCAGCGGCAACTGCCGTGGCGGTCGCGCGTGCAACAGCCGTGCTAGTGCGGTGAGCGTAATCGCCCTGTGCTTGGCGCCGACCAAGGCGGCAGAGATGGTGAAACTTGCGGAAATGGTGGTCGAGGCTGGCGCCGGCGTGCGCGGTGACCACCATTTCGGCACTGCGCAACACGTTGCTGGCCAGAACGTCACATTGATCGAAGCGGAAGAGGTGGAAGCCTTCAACGTGCGCACCGGCTTGGGACTGGAGCTGACGCAGCCACGTCGCAATATCGTCACGCGCGGCGTCCGCCTCAATGAACTGGTGGGACGGGAGTTTGCGATCGGGTCGGCCGTGTTCCGCGGCGTCGAACTTTGTGAACCCTGCGGCAAACTGGCGCGCTATCTGGCGGGAGGCGGCATCGACAAAGCGCGTTTTGTGAAGGAATTCACCCACCGCTGCGGTCTGCGCGCGGATGTGATCCGGTCGGGGGTGGTGCGGATGGGCGATGGGGTGGCCGCTGCGCTGCCATCGTCATGAGCAGGCCAGCCATGCTGGCGCCCCCCGTGGAGGCCAGGCCGGCATGGCGCTTGGCCTGCATTGAACTGCTGCAATTCGGCCTCAAGGAAGCCCGTGCCTGCCTCTTTGCAGGGCTGTTCTTTGCCGCGGTGCTGTTCGTCCCGCGCGCTGGCCTGCTGGGCCTTCCCCGCTACGATGCGCTGCTGGCCATTGCGCTGATCATCCAGGCGTGGCTGGTGTGGACCGGCAGGGAAACGCGCGATGAGCTGCTGGCAATCTGCCTGTTCCACCTGCTGGGCTTCTGCCTGGAAGTCTTCAAGACCTCCGGCGCCATACAGTCCTGGGCGTATCCCGACTTCGCCTACAGCAAGGTATTCGGAGTGCCGTTGTTTTCCGGTTTCATGTACGCCGCCGTAGGCAGCTACATCATCCAGGCCTGGCGCCTGCTCGACCTGCGCGTCATCCATCATCCGCCGTACTGGCTGGCGGGCTGCATTGCCGGGGCCATCTACCTGAACTTCTTCACGCACCATTTCATCGGCGATTACCGCTGGTACCTGGCGGCAGTGGCGCTTGGCCTGTATGCGCGCACCCAGATCTTGTTCAGGCCCTGGCACAAGGACCGCCGCATGCCGCTGGCACTCGGGCTGGTGCTGGTCGGGTTTTTCATATGGCTGGCCGAGAACTTCGGGACCTTCTTCGGGCTGTGGGCCTATCCCCACCAATTGGGCGCGTGGGCGGCCGTGCATGTCTCGAAGTGGAGCGCCTGGTCGCTGCTGGTGCTGATGAGCTTCACCATCGTCACCAACCTCAAACACATCAAGGCCACCATCCACGTGCCGGGCGAACCGCCGGGTTAGGAGGGTGAAGTCGCGGGCGTGCCGGTGTTGGCGCGGAACGAGGGTGTCGCGAGCTCCGCCGGGTCGAGTCCCGTAACGATTTCATGCACGAACCGCAGCTTGTCGACCGCGGGGTTGGGCAGCACGAACGGATAGGCATCCTGCAGCCCCATGCTGCGGTTGAGATTGTTCAGCACGATGGTCAGCGCCAGCCAGCTCTTCATCAGCTGGTCGAACTCGGTCTGCTCGGCCAGCGGCTCGATGCGCAGCCGCGCATTGCCGAACTGCGGGGCATGCAGCGCGATGCCCGACGCCGCAGCGGTGTCGAGGCTGTCGACCATGTGCAGGTAATGCGCCCAGGTTTCCGCCCAGTCCTCCCACGGATGGGACGATGCGTAGCTGCTGACGAACTTGTTGGGCCAGTCCGGCGCGGCGCCCTGCTCGTAGTGATGGCGCAGCGCTTCGCCGTAATCGGCCGTTTCGTCACCGAACAGCCGGCGGAAATCCTGCAGCCGCGCGCCGTCGCGGATCAGGACGTCCCAGTAGTAATGGCCAATCTCATGGCGGAAATGCCCGAGCAGCGTGCGATAAGGCTCGTGCAGCTTGATGCGGCGCTGCTCGCGTTCGGCATCGTCGGCCTCGGCGATATTCAGCGTGATGACGCCGTCATCGTGCCCGGTGAGCACCGCCCCTTCCGGCCCCGGCTCGTCGGCACGGAATTCGAACGCCAGCCCATGCTCCGGGTCCACCGCCCGGCTCACCACCGGCAGCCCCAGATCCAGCAGCGTGTAGATCAGGCGCCGCTTGGCCGCTTCGGTGCGGTACCAGAGATCGTGGTTCTGCGGCTGCGTGAGATCGGGGATCACATGTGTCAGCCGGCACGACTGGCAGAAAGGCTCCGGATCGTCCGCCGGCACCATCCAGTTGCAGACATTCTGCACTTCGAAATTCTTGCAGCGACGATGGCTGTCGCCCTTCAGGGTCGCCATCACCCGGCGCCCGGGGAAATAGCCCACAGGCAATTCGCAATGGCCGCAGAAATTGTTCTCGAAGAACAATGGTCCGCTGCAGACATCGCATTGGAAGGTTTTCATAACGCGAACTGTGGAGGCAGTGCCGCGGGGCCCCCATCAGGGCTTGCCCGCCACCGCAGGTAGGCACAGTCCGACAGCCCGAGCGTCCCCCCAGCCTGCAGCCGCCCCGGCCGCCTGCCCGGGCCACGCTGTCTACCTCTAAAGAGATAGGCCTACCCCCCCTCTCACGACAGCCTGCTACCCCACCGTCTGGTGAATGGGCGCGGAGGTGCCCGCGGCCCACACTGCCTCCCCACAAGAGCTGACAGCTCGTTACGCCAAGACCGTCAGGGAGATTGACAATGACCCCCACCGCCCAGTCCCGTTTAGTCCGTTCGCGCTTCGCTGTCCTTGCCATCGCAGGCCTCGCGGCAAGCGCGCCTTTCTTCATGACCGCCTGCAGCCCCGAGGCTGCGCAGGCGGCCGTCTCCCAGGGTCCGGCCGCACCGCAGATCAGCGTGGCCAAGGTGCTGGAGCGTCAGATCACCAACTTCCAGGAATTCACCGGCCGCATCGAAGCCGTGGAGCGCGTGGAACTGCGCCCCCGCGTTTCAGGCTACATCGAATCGGTGGCCTTCCGCGAGGGCGCGGACGTCAAGAAGGGTGATGTGCTGTTCGTGATCGATCCACGCCCCTACAACGCCACGCTGAAACGTGCGCGCGCGGAGCTGGCGCGCGCCGAGAGCGCCGACCGCCAGGCCCAGTCCGAGCGCGAGCGGGCGGTGAAGCTGCTGGCATTGCGCGCGCTTTCCCAGGAAGAGTTCGATGCCCGCAGTTCCGGCAGCGAGAAGTCCGGCGCCGATGTACAGGCCGCACAGGCCGCCGTCGATGCCGCAGAACTGGATCTGGCCTTCACCCAGGTGCGCGCTCCGATCAGCGGCATCGTGGGCCGTGCCGAGATCACCGCCGGCAACTTCGTCAACAGCGGTGAATCGCTGCTGACGCGGCTGGTCTCGATCGACCCGGTGTATGTGCGGTTCGAGGGCGACGAGGCCGCGTACCTGCGGCAGGAGCAGTATTCGCGCGAGCAGGGCGCAGGCCAGCCGCGCAAGCCGCAATCCGTTTCCATCGGTCTGGCCAACGAGGAAGGGTATCCGCATGAAGGCGTCATGGTCTTCACGGACAACCAGCTCGATCCAGCTACCGGCACCATTCGTGCCCGCGCCAGGCTCTCCAACCGCGACCGGCTCTTTACCCCGGGACTGTTCGCGCGCGTGAGGCTTGGCGAGGGTGCGAGCCATTCGGCAATCCTGATCGAGGACAGCGCAGTCGGTACCGACCAGACGCGCCGCTTCGTCTATGTGGTCAAGGCTGACAACACACTCGAGTACCGCGAAGTGGATATCGGCGCGCTGCACGAGGGCCTGCGCGTGGTGCGCAGCGGCCTCGCCGCCGGCGAAACCATCGTCGTGAATGGCCTGATGCGCGTGCGCCCGGGCATCACCATCAATCCGCAGCAGGTGGCCATGCGCCTGCCCGCCGATGAGGAGCGCCGGCAGATGCTGGCGAGGAATCCATGAACATTTCGAAGTTCTTCATCGAACGGCCGGTATTTTCGGCTGTTCTCTCCGGCTTCATCCTGATCGCCGGCCTGATCTCGCTGTTCAAGCTGCCGATCAGCGAATACCCGGAGGTGGTGCCGCCTTCGATCGTGGTGCGCGCTTCCTACCCGGGCGCCAATCCGCAGGTGATCTCCGAAACGGTGGCTGCGCCGCTGGAGCAGGAGATCGTGGGTGTCGAGGACATGCTGTACATGTCTTCGCAGGCGACGCTCGACGGCAACCTGTCGCTGACCATCACCTTCCGCATCGGCACGGACATCGACCGCGCCCAGGTGCAGGTGCAGAACCGGGTGTCATCGGCGCTGCCACGCCTGCCCGATGAGGTGCGCGCGCTGGGCGTTTCGACCACCAAGACTTCGCCGGACCTGATGATGGCGGTGAACCTGGTATCCACCGACCCACACCACGATGCGCTGTACCTGCGCAATTATGCGTTGCTGAACGTCAAGGACGAGCTGGCACGCCTGCCCGGCATGGGCAGCGTGCAGGTATTCGGTTCTGGCGACTACGCCATGCGCATCTGGCTGGACCCGGAGAAGCTCGCCGTGCGCAGCCTGACCACCGGGGATGTGACGCGCGCGATCCGCGAGCAGAACCTGCAGGTGGCGGCGGGCCAGATCGGCGCCCCGCCCTCGCCGGGCGCGGATTTCCAGATTGCGCTCGACACTGCGGGCCGGCTCACCAGCGAGGAGCAGTTCCGCGACATCGTCATCAAGACCGGTGACAACGGTGAGGTGCTGCGCCTGGGCGACATCGCACGCGTGGAGATGGGCGCGAGCACCTATGCGCTGCGCGGCCGTGTGGACCATGACGAGACCGTGACGCTGCCCATCTACCAGGCGCCGGGCTCGAACGCCCTGGAACTGGCCGGGCAGGTACGCGCCACCATGAACCGCCTGCAGGGACAGTTCCCCTCGGGCATGAGCTACCGGATCATCTACGATCCCACCGTTTTCGTGCGCCAGTCCATCGACGGCGTGATCGTCACCCTGCTTGAAGCCGTCGCGCTGGTGGTGCTGGTGGTACTGCTGTTCCTGCAGACCTGGCGCGCCTCCATCATCCCGCTGGCCGCAGTGCCGGTATCGGTAATCGGCACCTTCGCGGTGCTGCATGCGCTGGGCTTCTCCATCAATACGCTGTCGCTGTTCGGCCTGGTGCTGGCCATCGGCATCGTGGTGGACGACGCCATCGTGGTGGTCGAGAACGTGGAGCGGCACATTGCCAATGGGCAGTCGCCCATGGAGGCGACCAAGCAGGCCATGCGCGAGGTCAGCCGCCCGATCATCGCCATCACGCTGGTGCTCACCGCGGTGTTCGTCCCTGTGGCCTTCGTCGACGGCCTGACTGGACAGTTCTACCGGCAGTTCGCCCTGACCATCGCCATCTCCACGGTGATCTCGGCCTTCAACTCGCTGACGCTGTCGCCGGCGCTGGCGGCACTGCTGCTGAAGCCGCATGGCGCCAAGAAGGATCGCGTCTCGGCGCTGATGGATCGTGCGCTGGGGGGTTTCTTTGCCCGCTTCAACCGCGCCTTCGACCGCGCCGGCAATGGTTATCACAAGGCGGTTGGCTTCACGGTGCGCCGCACCGGCATCGTCATGGTGCTGTACGTCGGCCTGCTGGGCCTGACGGCTCTGGGCTTCAACAAGGTGCCCACCGGCTTCATTCCGGCACAGGACAAGCTGTACCTGGTGTCGGTGATCCAGTTGCCGCCCGGCTCGTCCATCGACCGCACCGAAGATGTGGTGCGGCGTGTGGCCGAGATCGGCCTGAAGGAGCCAGGCGTCGAGGGCGCGCTGCAGTTCGCGGGCATGTCGCCCAACAACTACAACACGCAGACCAACTCCGGCCTGGTGTTCTTCGCACTGAAGCCGTTCAAGGATCGCGGCGAAGCATCGCAGGGCGCCAATGCCATTGCCGGCACGCTGAACGCGAAGCTGGCCGGCATCCAGGAAGCCTATATCGGCGTGTTCCCGCCGCCGCCCATCCAGGGGCTGGGCAGCCTCGGCGGCTTCAAGCTCAACGTGGAGGACCGCGGCAACAACGGCTCCGAGGCGCTGTACAAGGCCGTGCAGGAGGTGCTCGCCAAGGCTGCGCAGGATCCTCGCCTGGCCGGCGTGCATTCCACCTTCCAGGTGAACGTGCCGCAGATCCGCGTCGACGTGGACCGCGTGAAGGTGAAGCAGCAGGACGTGCAGATCACCGACGTGTTCCAGACGCTGCAGGCCTACCTGGGCTCGGCCTACGTGAACGACTTCAACCGGTTTGGCCGCACCTACCGGGTGATGGTCCAGGCCGATGCGCAGTTCCGCAACGACGTCGACGACATCCTGTCGCTGAAGACCCGCAATGCGCGCGGCGAGATGGTGCCGCTGGGCTCGATGGTCAAGCTCACGCGCAGCTTCGGCCCGGATTTCGTCGAGCGCTTCAATGCCTACAGCTCGGCCGACATCACCGGTGGCGCCGGCCTCGGCCACAGCTCGGGCGAATCGCAGGCCGCGATCACCGAGATCCTGAACGAGACACTGCCGCAGGGCATGACTTTCGAATGGACGGAGCTGGCCTATCAGCAGCAGAGCGCCAGCGGCACCGCGCTGCTGGTGTTCCCGCTGTGCGTGCTGTTCGTGTTCCTGGTGCTGGCGGCGCAGTACGAGAGCTTCAAGCTGCCCATCTCCATCATCCTCATCGTGCCGCTGGCGCTGCTGGCGGGCCTCGTGGGTGTGATGATCAAGGGCGGCGACAGCAATGTGTTCACGCAGGTGGGGCTGCTGGTGCTGGTGGCACTGGCCTGCAAGAACGCCATCCTGATCGTGGAGTTCGCCAAGCACCTGCAGGAAGAACAGGGCCTGTCGCCGGTGCGCGCAGTGCTCGATGCCGCGCGGCTGCGCCTGCGGCCCATCCTGATGACTTCGATTGCCTTCATCATGGGCGTGGTGCCGCTGGTGCTGGCGCATGGCGCCGGCGCCGAAGTGAAGCAGGCAATGGGTGCCACGGTGTTCGCCGGCATGCTCGGCGTGACGGTGTTCGGCCTGCTGCTGACGCCGGTCTTCTACGTGCTGGTGCAGAAGCGGGCACCCCGGACCGCCGAATCCTCCCCCACCAGCGGGGCGCCCCTGGTACTCGGCGCGCCCGCCACTTCCCTGGAGAGCAGTCATGGTTGAGCGGATCGTTTCCTCATCGCTGGCCGCGGCGGTGGCCGCGATCCTGGCCGGCTGCGCGGTTGGCCCCGACTACCGCGAGCCGGCGGCGGCGGTGCCAGCGCAGTTCGAAGGCGCGGAGACCGCGCGTTACACCACGCAGCCGGGGGATCTTGCCCGCTTCTGGACGGTGTTCAACGACGCCACGTTGACGCGGCTGGTCGGTGATTCACTTGCCGCGAACCACGACCTGCGCATCGCCCTGTCGCGCCTGAACGAAGCGCGCGCGCTGCGCGGCGCGGCGCGGCTGGATCTGGGCCCGACCATCACGGCCGGCGCGGGTTACACCGACCAGCGCGTGACCACGGCACAGGCCGCGGGCGGCCCCCGCGACATCGACAGCTACTACAACGCTGGCTTCGACGCGGTGTGGGAACTGGACTTCTTCGGTCGCAACCGGCGGGCGCTGGAGGCCAGCAATGCCGACCTGCAGGCCGCCCTTGCCACACTCGAGGATGCGCAGGTATCGGTAGCCGCCGAACTGTCGCGCAGCTACTTCGAACTGCGCGGCAACCAGCAGCGCCTGGTAGTGGCGCGCCGCAACGTCGAGAACCAGTCCGAGTCGCTGGATCTCACCCGCGCGCGGCTCGAAGCCGGCACCGGCACGGAATTCGACACCGCACGCGCCACGGCGCAGCTGGCGGCGACCCGCGGTTCGATCGCGCCGCTGGAAGCGGCGGTCGCCCGCTCCATCCACGGCATCAGCGTGCTCACGGGCCGCGAACCCAACGCACTGCGCGCCGACCTGGAACAGCCCGTGGACCTGCCGGCAGTGCCGGAGATGATCGCCGTGGGCGACCCCGCCCAGCTGCTGCGCCAGCGCCCCGATATCCGCGTGTCGGAGCGCCAGCTGGCAGCCTCCACCGCACGCATCGGGGTGGCCGTGGCGGACCTGTTCCCGCGCGTCACCTTCATCGGCAGCCTGGGTTACGCGGCCGGCAGCGTTGATGCGCTGGGCGAGCGCGGCACGGGCACCCATCTGATCGCGCCCGGCATCTCCTGGGCGGCCTTCGACCTCGGCCATGTGCGTGCCCGCATCGTGGCGGCGCGCGCCGCCAGCGAGGGCGCACTGGCCAGCTACGAGCAGACCGTGCTGCGGGCATTGCAGGAGACCGAGGACGCGCTGGTCACCCACGCGCGCTCGCGCGACCAGCTGGTGCAGCTCAGCCTGGCGGCCGACGCCAGCCAGACGGCTGCCCGGCTCGCCCGGCTGCGCTTCGAGAACGGCGCCGTGGATTTCCTGCAGGTGCTGGACGCCGAACGCAGCCAGCTGTCGGCCGAGGACAGCCTCGCCCAGAGCCGTACGGACACCGCCACCAGCCTGATCGCCGTATATAAGGCGCTGGGTGGGGGCTGGGTTGCGCCGGGCGCCGGTGGATGACCTAGACTTCGGAGGATGAACCAGACATGGCTTCGCAAGTCCGTCGCCCGCCCCCGGCCAGCCGGAGAGCCGCAGTGAATGCCGGCTCCATGCTGAACCGGCTGCGCATTTCCACCTCGCATTCGCGCGAACAGCTGCTGGCTGCCGCCGCGCAGGCGAGCCGGCTGCTGCTGGAATCCTCCGATGTGATGCAGCGCATGCCTGAAGTGCTGCAGCTGCTGGGCGAAGCCGCGGATGTGGACCGCACCACACTGGCACTGGCCGACATCGGTCCGCATGGCGAGCGCTGGCTCGAGATCAAGTCGCAGTGGAATGCGCCCGGCGTCGCGGTCACCGACAACCGCGATGCCAGCACCACCTGGGGTACGCGGCGCAGCGACTGCTTCTGCACGGAGCTTGCCGCGGGACGCTCGGTCTACCTGTGCGGCGAGGCATGGCGCGAGAACAGCAGCATTGCCAGCGACAAGGCCAAGACTTCCATCATCGTGCCCTTCCTGGTGGAGGGCGAGTACGCCGGCGCGGTGGGGTTCGATGCCTTCCGTGCGGAGCGGCAGTTCGAATCCGCGGTGGTGTCGGCGCTGGAGATCGCCGCCAGCGTGATCGGTGCGGCGCTGCAGCGCGACCGCCTGCTCGAGACCATGCGCCGTGAGCGCGAAGCCGCCGCCGAACAGCGGGTGGCGGAACTCGCGCGCGCCAATGCGGCGTTGCGCGCAAACCTGGCGCGCCTGGCCAACCAGCCGGCCGATTTCTTCAGCCACCTGCTGCTGGAAACCGTACGCCTCACCGGCGCCGATGTGGCCACGGCGATCACCGTGGGCTACGACACCGACCAGTGGCGTGTGGTCTCGCACTGCGATGGCGGCAGCGTGGCCGAGGCACCTTTCAGCGGCAACGTGCCGGGACCTGACTCCAATTTCATCCGCCAGATGGCAGCACTGCGTGAACCCCAGCAGCTGGATTTCGATGCGGACGTGACGCCGCTGGACTGGCCGGCACTGCTGGCGTTCGAACGCGACGCCGGCATGCGCAGCCTGTTCCTGCTGCCGCTGGTGTTCGGTGAAGGCTCAATTGGCCTGGTGCTGCTGGGATTCCGCACGGCCCGCAACCTGCCGATCGAACTCACCGAACTGCTGGTGGCCTTCGCGCAGCAGGTCACGCTGGCGCTGGCGATGAAGCGCCTGATGCACTCGGCCCACCAGGCGGCTGTGCTGGCCGAACGCAACCGCATGGGGCGTGAAATCCATGACGGCCTGGCGCAGGCGTTCACTGGCATCCTGATGCAGTTGGGCGCCGCCGAGGAACAGGCGGAAGGCTCGCCGCTGGTGGTGGTGATGAACCGCATCCGCGACATCGCGCGTGAAGGACTGACCGAGGCGCGCCGTTCCGTGCTGGCGCTGCGCCCGGATGAGCAGCCGCGTCCGGGAGGACTGGAACTGGCCTTGCGGCAGCTGGCAGAACGTTCCACGGCGCCAGGCCGGCTGTCCTCCACCTTCCACGGCGGCGGCGCGACAGGCCTGCCGCCCGAACACGAACATGCACTGCTGCGCATTGCGCAGGAGGCTGTGATCAACGCGGTGCGCCATGGCAAGCCGGGCAACATCGAGATCCACCTGACCAGCAGCGACGACGAAGTGCTGCTGTGCATCCGTGACGACGGCCAAGGCATGCAGCGCGTGCCCGAACTCTACGCCAGCCAGGGTTTCGGCCTCAGCAACATGCGCGAGCGTGCCGAGACCCTGGGCGGCCGCTGGGAACTGGACAGTGAACCGGGCGCCGGCACGCGCGTCAGCGTCCGCATACCGCGCGCCAAGGCGAGATCGTGACTGAGGGCGCGCAGATCCGCGTGATCCTCGCCGATGACCATCCGGTGGTGCGGGACGGCATGGCCACCATCGTGAACCAGCAGAAGGACATGCGCGTGGTCGCCGAAGCCGACGACGGCGAGGCGGCGATCGCCCTTTACAACGAGCATCGCCCGGATGTCATGGTGCTGGATCTGCGCATGCCGCGGCGCGACGGCGTGTCGGTGGTGCAGGAGGTGCTGGAGCAGCACCCCAAGGCCAGGCTGCTGATCATGACCACCTATGACGGTGACGAGGACATCTTCAAGAGCCTGAGCTACGGTGCCAAGGGCTACCTGCTGAAGGACGCGCCCCGCCAGGAGATCCTGAACGCCATCCGCGCCGTGGCCGTCGACCAGCCCTACACCTCCGGCGCCATCGCGGCCAAGGCGCTGCAGCGCATGGCGCGCCCCAGCCTCACGCAGCGCGAGGACGACGTGCTGCAGCAGCTGGCGCAGGGCCGCAGCAACAAGGACATCGGGCGGCGGCTTTCCATCAGTGAAGGTACCGCCAAGACACATGTGAAGGCGATTCTGACCAAGCTGGATGCGATCAGCCGCACCGAGGCGGTGGCGGTTGCACACAAGCGGGGATTGATCCGGCTCTGATTCGCCGCCCCGCCAGCCCGCCTGCCCGCCCCCCCCCCCGGCGCTCATCTCATAGCTAAAAAAATATCGCTCGGCATCTGGGCGATGCCGAACTTGGCTGCGGTTTTCCCCCGCATGCAAACTGGTTGGCAGCACTCGTTGACCGGGCAGTGAATCCGCCGGCGAGGCGATAGCGAATCACAAAATTGCGGGGGAAAAACAATGATCAGGACTGTTCCTGCTGACAGGGCATCTTCACGGCATGGATCGGGTTGGCTGGTTGCGGCTGCGGTGGCCAGTGCGCTTGCCACGGCCCACCCGGCACGCGCGCAGCAGGCGCCGGCTGAAGAGCAGGCGCTGGAAGAAGTGGTAGTCACCGGTTCGCGCATTGTGCGCCGCGACTACAGCTCCGACAGCCCCATCCTCACGCTCGGCACCGAAGCCCTGCAGGCCACCTCCGAAGTGGGTGTGGAACAGACGCTGAACAAGCTGCCCCAGTTCGTGCCCGGCCAGAACCAGTTCAGCGATTCCGGCTCGATCACCGTGACACCTCGTACCAGCCCTGGCATCGCCACCGCCAACCTGCGCGGCCTGGGTGCCAACCGCACGCTGGTGCTGCTGGATGGCCGCCGCTCGCAGCCCGCCAACGCCAGCATGGTCGTCGACCTGAACACCATTCCCACGGCGGCCGTCGAAAGCGTCGAGGTCATCACCGGCGGCGCCGGCTCCACCTACGGTGCGGACGCGGTCTCCGGCGTCGTCAATTTCAAGCTGAAACGCAACTTCGAGGGTGTCTCCATCGACGCGCAGACCGGCGTGACCGAGCGCGGCGACGGTGAGCAGACTTCGATCAGCGCGCTGCTGGGCTCGAACTTTGCCGACGGTCGTGGCAACGCAATGATCGGCCTGACCTACGCCAAGCGCGACGAGATCATCCGCGAGGATGTACCGTTCTTCGAGCAGGCGCTGTCCGACCCTTACCTGGCTGCTGCGCAGTTCCTGAATTTCCCGGGCTTTTCCGCCGGCATCCCCGGCAACATCACCAACTCGCCATCGGGCGGCGCGCCCTCGCAGCCGGCGGTGAATACCTGGCTGGCTTCCCTGGGCCTGCCCGCCAACGACATCCTCAACAGCAGCGCGTTCTACTTCAACCGCGCCGCCACCACCGACGCGGCCACGCTGTTTGCGCTGACCCAGGGCCGGATCTCCGGCCGGCTGTCTCCGGGCTACCAGGGAGGCCTGTACCCCGATGCCAAGTACGTGGTTTCCAATGCGCTGACCGGTGCGCGCAGCCTCACCACCAACAACCCGGGCGGCACGCTGCAGGTGCCACTGACGCGCTATTCACTGTTCACCAACATGCACCTGGAGGTCTCCGACAACGTCGAGGCCTACATCCAGGCGCGCTTCGATGAGAACGAGGTCTCCACGCGCCTGGGCGATTACGTGCCGGCCGGCAACCAGTGGGGCGTGACGGTGCCTTATGGCACCGGCGTCTATGCGCCATCACTCAACGCCAATGGCACGACCAATGCCGCGTATCTGGCCGGCGGTGCCTACGGACTGAGTTGCCCCGCGACCGGTGGCTGCACCAATTCGCAGGCCTTCCCCGTGCCGGCGCAGTTCGCGGCCCTGCTCAACAGCCGCGTGGCCACGGCGGCCTCGCCGCTGGGACCGAACGCGAACTGGACGCTGAACTCCAACCTCACCTACCTGCCCAAGCGCGGCCTGCAGACCACCAACCAGACCTACGAGATGCTGGCCGGCATCCGCGGCCAGCTGGGATTCCGTGACTGGACATACGACCTGTTTGCCAGCCGCGGCAATACCACTGTCGCCACCGAGTACATCGGCTTCGTGGATGCGGATTCCTACCAGACGTTGACCGCCCTGCCCAACTACGGCCGCGGGCAGGACTTCAACAACGGGCGCCTGGGCGTATTGGCCCATTGCACCACCGGCATCAATCCGTTCCTGAACACACCCGTCTCCCAGGACTGCATCGACATCATCGATTCCGACGCCAAGCTCACCTCGCAGCTGGAGCAGGAGCAGGTGGAGTTCAACGTGCAGGGTGCGCTGTTCGAGATGCCGGCCGGCACGGCGCGCTTCGCCGCGGGCCTGGACACCCGCCGCAACACCTACCAGTACCTTCCCGACCGCGGCATGAAGACCACCAATATCACTTCGGTCGTGACCGGCCAGTTCGACACCACCGAGACGCGTGGCGAGATCAACGTCAAGGAGATCTACGGCGAGGTGCTGCTGCCGGTGCTCAAGGATGTGCCTTTCATCCAGAAACTGGAGGTGAACGCCGGCTACCGCTACTCGGACTACAACACCGCAGCGGGCAGCGACAGCACCTGGAAGCTCACCGCGAACTGGGACGTGAATGACTACGTGAAGGTGCGCGGCGGTCACCAGGTGGCCAACCGCGCGCCCAACATCGCCGAACTGTTCTCGCCAGCGGTGTTCGAGGTGGTGACCTGGACCGACCATGATCCATGCTCGAACCTCACGCGTGCCGCCTATGGCAACGTCGCAGCGAACCCGGATCGCGCCCGGGTCAACGCGCTGTGCGCGCAGCTGCCCGGTGTGAATGGCCAGCCCAACGGCTTCACCGGCTACGGCCCCACCTTCGTCGGCCAGAACGCCGTCTACTTCCCGGCGGGCCGTGACCTCACCACCGGCAATACGGCGCTGAAATCGGAGGAGGCAAAGACCTGGACGGCGGGCGTGGTGCTGCGCTCTCCTTTCCAGTCCGAGGCGCTGAACCGCATCACGCTGGCGGTCGACTGGTACAGCATCGATATTGCCGGCGCCATCTCCACCGCTACCACGTCTTACGTATACCAGGAGTGCTTCAACGCGTTCGGCACGAACCCGAACTACGACCCGAACAATTCATTCTGCCAGCGCATCATCCGCGACGGGCTCAATGGCAACTGGCTGGCCACCACGGCGAGCTTCGTGAACCTGTCCAGCGTGAAGACCTCGGGCGTGGATTCCACCCTCGACTACCGGATCAACACGCCATTCTTCGGCGATGCCGTGGGCACATTGTCCCTGAACCTCAACGCCAGCTGGCTGCTGGATTACGACGTGCAGGTGGCAGCGAGCCTGCCCAGCTTCAGCTACAAGGACACGATCGGCGACGCCCGTTACGGCGCGCAGTACAAGTTCAAGTCGGTGACGAATCTCGGCTATGCCGTGGGTCCGGCATCGGTGAGCCTGTCCTGGCGCTACCTGCCCCGGGTGCGCCACAACTCGCTGGCCACGAATCCGGCGTCCACCACTTCCTCCACCGGGGCCTACTCGTTGTTCGGATTGTCGGGCCGCTGGACGGTCAGCGACCGGCTGTCCGTGCGCGGCGGCGTCGACAACCTGCTGGATCGCGACCCGCCCCGTGTCGGGGCCAACTGGGTGCCGACTGCGACGGGCAGCGGCGTGACCTCGTCGGTGGGCACGACCGACACCAGCAACTATGACATCGCGGGCCGGCGCTATTACCTGGGTGTGACCGCCAAGTTCTGAATCCGGCGCCGGAGCTGGCAACCTGCTGGCGGGGAGCCGTGAGGCTCTCCGCCTTTTTTTCAGGGGGCGGGGATCAACGGCTGCGCGTGCAACGCCAGGACAGCTTGCTGGGCAGCGTGCACAGATAGCTGCCCAGCGATCCCTTGCGGATGGACATGTGCTCCCCGATGCCAGGCAGACGCGGGTTTTCCAGGCCTTCCGCCTGGCGCCACACTGCACCTTCATTCGTGGTGATGATGAGCTTGCCGTCGGCGGCGCGCGACACTGCGGCGATCTGCACTTCGACGCGATCCGGTGACGCACCGGCGACCGGCTTCACCGGTGCATCGGCGACCACCGGCGGGGGCTTGGCGACTGCCGGCGCCGTGGCGGACGGCGAGAGCCCGAAGACGCGCTGCTGCTGGCGTTCACGCATTGCAGGGGTCAGCACACCGGCATCGCGCAGCACCTGGTCCAGACAGTCGTGAGCCGCGCGCTCGGTCTCCTGCTGGGCGCAGCGCTTCACCGCGGCCCAGCCCTCTTCAGCTGCGGGGTCTGTTGCCGCTGCCTGGGTCACGGATGTGCCCACCAGTGCGGCAGTCAAACCGGCCGCCGACAACAATAGCTGCAGTCGAAACATGTCCACCCCCTGCTGCCGTGATGGCCCCGCTACTGGCCGGTGCCGACCTCGAGCAATTGTGCGGGCTGCAGGCGGTCATCCGCATCCGTCACGCACAACACCCGCAGCCGCCCTTCATTCATCTCCGCGTGGATGCCCTCCACTTTATATTCCGCCGGCAGCGGGCGCTGCCACACGATCTCGGCATCGGGAGTCGCCAGGCCCAGCGAAGCCCCCGCCAGCCGACCGTCTGCATAGGCGTCGTCGGTATCCTCCGCCACCGCGCTGAACAGCCAGCTGCCGTCTTTCAATACACAGGCGTCGGTGAAGGAAAGGCGCACGCCATCGATGTCGCCGAGGTTCATGCGCAGCACGCGGCGCGGAATGACATCGGCCAGCACGCCATCTTGCACCAGCCCTTCCGCCAGCGTCGCGAAGTCCAGATCGACCAGTGCACTGGTGGAGAGATCCTGGTTGCCCCGCTGCAGCAGCCGCAGCCGCGTGCCGTGCACCCAGGCACCCTCCAGGTTCACCGTCCCGAATTCGCGTTCCAGCCGCCGGCACAGCGCAGTCGTATCCACCTGCAAAACGGCGCCAGACACCTCGCCCTGCTCATCCAGCGCCAGCAATGCGCCACGCTGCCGGCGCGGCCGCGAGCCGGATCCCAGGGCCAGCAATGCGCCGTGTGGATATCCCGGCAGCGGCGGCAGGCGTAGCAGGATTTCCAGATCCGCCTTGTGGCGCTTGCGCGCCTTGGGCCGCTCGGGCAGGTCACCGGCGAACAGACGGATCAGGTGGCCGGGCGCATTGCCGCCGATGGGGAAACGTCCCAGGTGCAGCTCATCGTCGGCCACCACATACAGCTGACTGCCGGAGCGAACCAGTCCACTGGCCGCGGACAGGTACGGCGGCTGACCCGGCGCCGCCGGCTGCAGCAGATCCAGCGCGCGCAGCCTGCGCACCGGCAGCAAGGCGCGCGTGATCAGTGGCCGGCGCTCCGCGTCTCACGCGTTGGCGTGAACAGCTTGCCCGGATTGAGGATGCCCTTCGGGTCCATGGCCTTCTTGATCGCCCGCATCAGCTCGATCTCGGCTTCGCTGCGCGAGAAATGCAGGAACGGGATCTTCAGCGAGCCGATGCCGTGCTCAGCAGAGATGGAGCCGCGCCGCTGCGACACGATGCCGTACACGGCATTCTCGATGTCCAGTTCGGGGATGCTGTGGCCGGACATGCGTACCGACACATGCAGGTTGCCATCGGCCACGTGCCCGAAGAACACCGCCACCAGCTCCGGCCAGCGGCGCTTCAGTTCCGCGTCGATCTCCCCGGCCAGCGGCCCGATCTCGCCAGTCGGCACGCTCACGTCGAAGCCCAGCTGCGGCCAGTGCACGCCCTTCTGCCACTCGCCCGGTGAATCGCGCACTGCCCACAGCTCCGTGGCCTCACGCTGCGACTGCGCGATGATGGCGTCCTTCACGACGCCCGCCTCGATGGCCGCGCCGATCACGGCTTCGTAGCGTGCCTGGTCCGCATCGGGGTCGGTGCCCAGCGTCTCGATGAGCACATAGGCGCCATGGCCGAGTTCCAGCGGCGGCTTGCGGCCCAGCGACACCGTGCCCAGCTTGTAGAAATCCGGCCACATCACTTCGAAGGCGCTGAGCAGCGAACCGAAGCCGGCGCGCGCCTGCTTCAGCAGAGCCAGCACGGCGGCGTAGTCGTCCACGGCGCAGATGCCGGTGTTGTTGCTGCGCGGCCTGGTGAACAGCCGCAGCACGATGCCTGTGACGATGCCCAGCGTGCCCTCGGCGCCGATGAACAGCTGCCGCAGGTCGTAGCCGGAGTTGTTCTTGATCACCTTGCGCAGCGCATCGATCACCGTGCCATCGGCAAGCACCGCTTCCACGCCCAGCACCAGGTCGCGCGCCATGCCATAGCGCAGCACCCGATTGCCGCCGGCATTGGTCGAGATATTGCCGCCAATCTGGCAGGAGCCGCGGCCGCCTAGATCGAGTGGAAAGAACAGCTCTGCTTCCTCGGCCGCCTTCTGCACTGCCTCCATTGTCACCCCCGCCTCTACGGTGATGGTGCCGGCGGCGGTGTCGATCTCCTTGATGGTGCGCATGCGCTCCAGCGAGATGATGACGCAGGGGCCCACCGGCACGGCACCGCCGGCGAGACCGGTAAGGCCACCCTGCGGCTGCACGGCGATGCTGTGCGTGTTGCAGTAAGCCAGCACCTGCGAGACCTGCTGCGTGGTGCTGTCGCTCGAGCGCATGCGCGAGATTCGCGAACTCGACGCCGCGGCCAACACCATCACGGTGGAGGCGGGCGTGGTCATGGAGGCGGTGCAGAAAGCCGCCGATGCGGCGAATCTCTTCTTCC
>JBEVNO010000156.1:0-28055 GCA_040508085.1 Steroidobacteraceae bacterium | reverse complement strand
CAACCGCAAGGTTGCCGGGGCTTTCTCTTTTGGGGAGACTGGAACGCAGGAGCCGTGAGCTCGCGCGACTGTGATCAGGATCACAAGCGTCGGGGGGCGGCTGCGGCGATACTCCACCCGGAGAACACCCATGCGCAAACTGCTCACCGCCACTGTCGTTTCCCTGCTGGTTGCCAGCTCCGCCTTTGCGGCGGGCGAGGTCTATCGCTGGAAGGATGCCAACGGTTCGTGGCACTACTCGGACCAGCCGCTGCCGGGCGCCGAGCTGGTGCGCGGCGCACAGCACCCGGTGCCGGGCGTGGCCAGGCCAGCGCCGGCTGCGGCTCCTGCGCCATCCATTCCCACTGACCCGAGCGGTGCCCCGGTGGTCAGTCCGGAAGTGGCCGCCCAGGTGCGTGCAGAGGCCGCCACGGCCAAGAGCGAACAGTGCAAGAAGGCCGAGCAGTCCTACCAGAGCTCGGTGCAGGCGCGCCGGATCTTCAAGACGGACGCACAGGGCAATCGCACCTACCTGAGTGCTGCAGAGATGGATGCCGCGCGGCTCGAAGCCCGCAGCAATCGCGACCTGGCCTGCGGGCCCTGATCCTCGCCACTTCGCCGTAGGCACGGCGATGCCACCAGCCACCGCGCGCCGCCTGCTGCTGCCGGATTTCTGCACGCCCGGCGCACTGCTGGTGGTGCTGGTCATCGTCACCCTCAGCGCACTGCTGATGGCGCTGGCAGATGCCGGCTTCGGCCCGGAGTTCTGGACCAGTCTCGCCCGCAAGCTGCTGTTCCTGGTGTGGACCGGCCTGCTGGGCGCTGCCCTGCTCTGCCTCGCGCGGGCGCAGATCGCCACGCGCAGCGTCACCATCGGCGCGCTGCTGGTTCTCGGTCTGGTGGCGCTGCTGATAGCCGCCATTTCCGAAATCGCCTTCCGCGTGCTGGCGAGCCCGGGGTTGAACCCTTCGAACATGCTGGGCGTGATGCCGGTGGGGCACTGGCTGTTCCTGGGTCGCAATCTGGCGCTGGGCCTGATCATCACGGCGCTCGCGCTGCGCTATCTGTACGTATCGCAGCAATGGCGATTGAACATCGAGGCACAGGCCGGCATGCGCATCCATGCGCTGCAGGCGCGCATCCGGCCGCACTTCCTCTACAACAGCATGAACACCATAGCGGCACTGACACGCAGCGACCCGGCGCTGGCCGAGGGCACGGTGCTGGATCTGGCCGACCTGTTCCGCGCCTCACTGAGTGAACAGCGCAACCTCGTCACGGTCGCGGAGGAGCTGGAACTCACGCGCAGCTACCAGCGCATCGAGCAGCAGCGGCTGGGCGAACGGCTGCGCGTGCGCTGGCAGGTGGACGCACTGCCGCCGCAGGCGCTGATCCCCTCGCTCACCCTGCAGCCGCTGCTCGAGAACGCCATCGGCCACGGTATCGAGAATCTGCCGGGTGGGGGCGAGGTGACTGTCGAGGGCGACAGTGCCGGGGGAATGCTGAGCCTGACCATCCGCAATCCGCTGCCCGCAGCGCGCGCGCGCGCAGGCCAGGGGGGCAGCCAGAGTGGCGGCCATGGTATGGCTCTGGAGAACATCCGCGAGCGGCTCTCGCTGCTGTTCGGCGCACGTGCCAGCGTTGCAGCCGGCCGTGCGGGCGACGAGTTCATCGTGCAGCTGCGTTTCCCGGCCACTGAATCCCAGCCCGAGGTGGCCCAGTGACCCTGCGCGCCCTGGTGGTCGACGATGAACAGCCGGCCCGGACGCGGCTGGTGGCATTGCTGCTGGAGCTGGGGCAGGTGGAGGTGGTCGGTGAGGCGCGTGATGCGGCCGAGGCCCTGCAGCTGCTGGCGGACCACGAGCCGGAGCTGCTGTACCTGGATGTGAACATGCCGGGCATGACGGGGCTGGAACTGGCACGCCATCTGGGACGCCTGCCTGCGGCGCCGGCCATCATCTTCACCACCGCACATGACGAGCACGCCATGGAGGCCTTCGAGGCCGAAGCCGTCGGCTACCTGCTCAAGCCCATCCGCAAGGAAAAGCTCGCCACTGCCACCGATCGCGCGCAGCGGCTGAGCCGCCGCCAACTGGACGCGATCGCAGGCCCTGCGCCGCGCAGCCACCTGCCGGTGCGCACGCGCGACGGCGTACGGCTGCTGCGCGTGGAAGACATCATCTATCTGCTGGCGGAGCAGAAATACACCACGGTCCGGCACCTGGCGGGCGAGGATCTGGTCGAAGATTCATTGCGCACTCTGGAAGAGGAGTTCGGCTCCCGGCTGCTGCGCGTGCATCGCAGCGCACTGGTGAACCGGGATTTCATCGAGGCGGTCGAGCGCAATGCCGAGGGCCAGCATGTCATCCGGCTGCGCGGCATCGACAAGGCGCTGCCGGTGAGCCGCCGCCTGGTGGGGGAACTCAAGACGCGGCTGTAGAGGTGTATCCTTCACCGGATGCACCTCGAGTTCACGAAGATGCACGGGCTGGGCAACGACTTCATCGTGCTCGACGCACCGGCACGAGATGGCCTGTCGCTTTCCACGGCGCAGTGGCGCCAGCTCGCCGACCGGCATCGCGGCATCGGTTTCGACCAGGCGCTGGTGCTTGAGCCACCGCGGCGCGCCGACGCCGCGGTCTACTACCGCATCTACAACGCCAATGGCGGCGAGGTGGAACAGTGCGGCAACGGCGTGCGCTGCCTGGCCGAGCTGCTGCGCCTGCGGGGGATCGCGCGCAACGGCCAGGTGCAGCTGGAGAGTCCGGCCGGCCTGATGCACGCCCAGCTCGGTGCACCCGGCATGGTGGCCGTCGACATGGGGGAGCCGCTGTTCACGCCAGCTGCTGTGGCCTTCGACGCGCAGGGCGAAGCCGGCCCTTGCTATACGGTGGAACTGCCCGGCCAGCCACTGAGCTTCGCCATCGCCTCGCTGGGCAACCCGCATGCGGTGCTCGACGTTGCCAGCGTTGCCGCAGCGCCAGTGGCCACGTGGGGCCCGTTGCTGGAATCCCACCCGCGTTTCGCGCGCCGCGTGAACGTGGGCTTCCGCGAGATCGTCAATCGCGGCCATGTGCGCCTGCGGGTGTTCGAGCGAGGCGTGGGCGAGACGCAGGCCTGTGGCACGGGCGCCTGTGCGGCCGCCGCCACCGGTATCCGCGATGGGCGCCTCGATACCCGCGTGCAGGTGGATCTGCCCGGCGGCACCTTGATCATCCGCTGGGACGGCGCGGGGCATCACCTTTGGATGGAAGGCCCCGCTGAAGTATCTTTCACCGGGCAGTTCGATCTTGCGGGCTCGCCTTAACTTCCGGAGCACAGCCTTTTCATGAGTACATCCGCCACTGCGCGCCAGTCCCTGACGCTGTCCGACGAAGACGTAGCAGACTGGCTGCGCGCCAACCCGGACTTCTTCGCGCGCAGCAGCGACCTGCTGGCGCAGCTGCGGCTGCCGCATGCCAGCGGCGGCGTCGTCTCGCTGGTCGAACGGCAGATCGAAGTGCTGCGCGACAAGAACCAGGCCGCGGACTTGCGCCTGGCCGAACTGGTCGCCATCGCCCGCTCGAACGAGCAGCTGACGGTGAAGATCCACCAGTTCACGCGGCGGCTCATGCGCGCGCCTACCCGCCGCAGCATCCTCACCGAGATCGAGGTGGCGTTCCGCGAGAGCTTCGACGTCACGCAGACCGTGCTGCTGCTGTTCAGCGAGGGCGCCGGCAGCGACGACCTGCGCTTCGTACGCACGGTGGCTGCGAACGATGCCAACCTCGCCGGCTTCGAAACCCTGCTTGGCTCCGGTCGGCCGCGCTGCGGGCAGGTGCGCGATTCCCAGCGTGAATTCATCTTCGGCGCCGACAGCGGCAGTGTGGGTTCGGTGGCGCTGGTGCCATTGATGGGCGCTGCCGGTCCGCTCGGGCTGCTGGTGCTGGGCAGCCTCAACAGCCAGCGCTTCCACCCCGGCATGAGCACCGATTTCCTGTCACTGCTGGGCGAGCTGATCAGTGATGCGCTGGCGCGTGACTGAAACGCCGCCGCTGGCGCCGTGAAACCGGACGCGGACCTGGCACGGGCCGGGTTCCTGCAACGCCTGCTGCTGGAGCGGCGTCTCTCTGCCCACACCCACGCCGCCTATCAGCGCGATCTGGGCGCACTGGCCGCCTGGTGCGACCAGCAGGGGCTGCAAGAATGGCAGGCGCTGGATCACGGCCATGTGCGCGCCTTCGCCGCGCGCAGCCACGCCGGCGGCCTGGCTCCCGTCAGCGTCCAGCGCCGGCTGTCGGCCTTGCGCACCTTCTTTGCCTTCCTGCAGCGCGAAGGTCTGGTGGCCCATAACCCGGGCGTCGATGTACGGGCGCCGAAGCGCCCCAAGCGCCTGCCCCGTACCGTCGATGCGGATCTGATGGCGCGGGTGCTCGAGGCCGCGCCGGCCGCGCCAGGCGAGGATGAGACCTTGGCCGTGCGCGACTGCGCCATCATGGAGCTGCTGTACTCCTCCGGCCTGCGCCTGGCGGAGCTGGTGAGCCTGGACCTGCCGGCTCTGGATCTCGCCGACCGCACCGTGCGGGTCACGGGCAAGGGCAACAAGACACGCATTGTCCCGGTGGGCTCCAAGGCCGTGGCGGCGCTGCGGCGCTGGCTGCAGGTGCGGGTTGGCCTGGTGCCGCATACGGAGGCGGCATTGTTCGTGGGCCAGGGTGGCCGCCGGCTCGGGCCGCGGGCGGTGCAGAAGCGGCTGGCTGGCGTCGCCCTGCGCAACGGCCTGCCGGTGCACCTGCATCCGCATCTGTTCCGGCACTCCTTCGCGACCCACCTGCTGGAGTCCAGCCAGGATCTGCGGGGCGTGCAGGAGCTGCTGGGCCATGCCGACATCAGCACCACCCAGGTCTATACCCATCTTGATTTCCAGCACCTGGCCCATATCTACGATCAAGCGCACCCCCGCGCCCGCCGCAAAAAAGGGGTCAGATCCATTTCTCCGAAGGAAAAATAGATCTGACCCCGATTCCCGCGGCGATCACCCCGCTGCAGGAGCTTCATGAGCGATCGATTCGACCCGCACAGCACCACGATTCTCGCGGTGCGTCGCGACGGCAGGCTGGCCATCGGCGGCGATGGCCAGGTAACCCTCGGCAACACCGTGATGAAGGGCAATGCCCGCAAGGTGCGCCGCCTGTACGAAGGCAAGGTGCTGGCGGGCTTTGCCGGCGGCACGGCCGATGCCTTCACGCTGTTCGAGCGCTTCGAGGGCAAGCTCACCAAGTTCGGCAACCTCACCCGCGCCGCCATCGAGCTCGCCAAGGACTGGCGCTCAGATCGCTACCTGCGCCGCCTCGAGGCCTTGCTGCTGGTGGGGGATCCGGACCAGCTCTATGTGATCTCCGGCAACGGCGATGTGATCGAGCCGGAACAGCCGCTGGCCGCCATCGGCTCCGGCGGCCCGTTTGCGCAATCCGCCGCGCGGGCGCTTTATGAAAACACCACGCTGAGTGCGCGCGAAGTGGTTGAGCGCTCGCTCGGCATCGCCGCCGACATCTGTATCTACACCAACCGCAACCTCACCATCGAGGAGCTGCCATGACCCCCCGCGATATCGTCCGCGAGCTGGACAAGCACATCGTCGGCCAGCAGGCGGCCAAGCGGGCCGTGGCGATAGCGCTGCGCAACCGCTGGCGCCGCATGCAGATCAACGAGCCGCTGCGCCATGAGATAACCCCCAAGAACATCCTGATGATCGGGCCCACCGGCTGCGGCAAGACCGAGATCGCGCGCCGCCTGGCACGGCTGGCAAATGCGCCGTTCGTGAAGGTCGAAGCCACCAAGTTCACCGAAGTGGGTTATGTGGGCCGCGAGGTGGATTCCATCATCAAGGACCTGGTCGATGTATCGATCAAGATGACGCGAGATGAGGAGAAGGCCCGCGTGCGCGAGCGTGCGCTGGATGCCGTGGAGGAGCGCATCCTGGATGCATTGCTGCCGAAGCCGCGCGCTGCCATGGGTTTCTCAACCGACGAGCCACGCGAGCAGCAGGGCGCGGATACGCGCCAGCGCTTCCGCAAGATGCTGCGCGAAGGCCAGCTCGATGACCGCGAGATCGAGCTCGAACTGGCCATATCTGCGGGCGGCGTGGAAATCATGGCGCCGCCAGGCATGGAAGAGATGCAGCAGCAGCTTACGCAGATGTTCAGCAACCTCGGCAGCGGCCGTACCCGCACGCGGCGCGTGAAGGTACGCGAGGCGCAGAAGCTGCTGCTCGATGAGGAAGCCGGCAAGCTCGTCAACGAAGAGGAGATCCGCGCCAAGGCGCTGTTCAACGCCGAACAGAACGGCATCGTGTTCATCGACGAGATCGACAAGATCGCGCGACGCCAGGACACCATGGGCGCCGATGTGTCACGCGAAGGCGTGCAGCGCGACCTGCTGCCGCTGGTGGAAGGCTGCACCGTATCGACCAAGTACGGCGCCATCAAGACCGACCACATCTTGTTCATCGCTTCCGGCGCGTTCCACATGTCGAAGCCATCGGACCTGATCCCCGAACTGCAGGGCCGCCTGCCGATCCGCGTTGAACTGGAACCGCTGACCGCGGATGACTTCGTGCGTATCCTCACCGAACCGGATGCGGCGCTGACCACGCAGTACCGTGCGCTGCTTGGCACCGAGGAGGTGAAGCTGGAATTCACACCCGGCGGCGTGCGACGCATTGCCGAAGTGGCCTGGCAGGTGAATGAGCGCACCGAGAACATCGGCGCGCGGCGCCTGCATACCGTGATGGAGCGGTTGCTGGATGCGGCCTCCTACGAGGCGGCTGACCAGCCGGGAATCACTGTGACAGTGGACGATGCTTACGTGGACCAGCACCTGACGCATCTGGCCAAGGATGAGGACCTGAGTCGCTACATTCTGTAGGCGCGGCCCCGCATGGCTGGGGCTTCCGCATTATGGAAAACCGGGACCCCGGGGCCTGGCCTGCGGGGTTGCCGGGGCGCGGACTTCAGGACTTGGCGCGCTTGGCCTTTGGAGCAGCCTTGGCGGCGGGCTTGGCAGCAGCGGGCGCAGCCTTGCTGACAGTCTTCTTGGCGCTCTTCGGACGCAGCTTGCCGAACGAGCCCGCATAGATCTTGCCGCGACGAGTCCGGCGATCACCTTTTCCCACGAGATTCTCCTAGTTCCTTAAAGGCCGCGCAGTCTAGGAAACAAGGCCGGGACTGTCCACAATGGGCGCGATGCGGCAGCAGATGAAATCAAGGCCCGGAAAAAAGAATGGCCGGTCAAAAGACCGGCCGAACTTTGACAAGACCCCCAATTGGCTCGCGCTCACTCAAGCGCCGAACCGCGGGCGATCATGCTCCGGCTATCAGCAAAAAGCTAGCCCTTCGAGCAACAGTTTCGGTGGTTTGACAACGGACATGCCGAAACGCTGCGTATCGTTTAGATTTCCATTGCCGCGGCAGCGTTTTCGGCACGAATCAAGGGCTTTGGCGTACGCATGACAACTGACAACAGAGCGGAAAAAACCCACTTCGGCTTCGAAGACGTCGCATGGAATGACAAGGCCGATCGCGTGCGCGGCGTGTTCGATTCGGTGGCGGATCGCTATGACGTGATGAACGACCTGATGTCCGCCGGCACGCATCGCCTGTGGAAGCGCTTCACCCTGTCATGCACGAACCTGCGTGCCGGGCAGCGCGCACTGGATGTGGCCGGTGGTTCGGGCGATCTGGCACTTGGCATGCTGAAACAGGTGGGCAGCGCAGGCCTCGTGGTGCTCACGGACATCAATGCGGCAATGCTGGCACGCGGCCGTGACCGGCTGCTGGATGCAGGGCATGCGGGGAATTCGCTTGTAGTGCAGGCCAATGCCGAATGCCTGCCGTTCCGCGATGGCCTGTTCGATTGCGTGACCATTGGTTTCGGCCTGCGCAATGTGACCGACAAGGCCATGGCGCTGCGCTCCATGCGCAGCATGCTGCGGCCCGGCGGCCAGCTGATCGTGCTCGAGTTCTCGCAGCTGGCAGTGCCGGCGCTGCGGCCGCTGTACGACCTCTACTCCTTCAAGCTGCTGCCGAAGCTCGGCGAGCTGGTCGCTGGCGATTCCGCCAGTTATCGCTACCTGGCCGAATCCATCCGCAAGCATCCCGACCAGGAAACCCTGCTCGGCATGATGCGCGAGGCGGGCTTTGCCGATTGCAGCTACCAGAATCTTTCCGGCGGCATCGTCGCCGTCCACCGGGGTTACGTGTACTGATGCTCACCGAACGCCTACAGGCGCTGGTCGACCGTGGGGTCGACGGCTCACCGCGCGCGCGCGAACTGCTCGCGCAGCTGGAGGGCCGACGCATGCAGATCACGGCCCGCCATACCCCGTGGCAACTGCTGCTGCATGCGGATGGCGGCCGGCTGCGGCTGCTGGGTGATGCCGCGCCTGCGGCGGACGTGCAGCTGGACGGCTCGCCACTGGCTCTGCTGTCGATGCTGCGTGAGGAGCCGGCGGTGGTGATACGCCGCGGCGACGCCCGCCTCACTGGCGATGCCGAGACCGGCCAGCGTTTCCAGGAACTGGCGCAGCTGCTGCGGCCTGATCTGGAAGCCGGCCTTGCGCGGGTGATCGGCGACATTCCCGCGCATGGTGTCGGCACGCTGCTGCGCCGCGCGCTGGACTACGGGCGCGGCGCTGCCGTGACGCAGGCCCGCAACGTGGGTGAGTATCTGACGCATGAGCGCCACCTGCTGGTGCCGCAGGCCGAGGCGCGGCAATTCCTCGCCGATGTGGATGCCCTGCGTGAGGATGTGGACCGGCTGGCCGCACGCGTGGCGCTGCTTGAGGCGGCTACCGCAACATGAAATGGCGCGTGCTGGCTCGTCTCATCGAGATCCATCGTGCCCTGTCACGGCACGGGCTGGTCGAATTCACACGTGGTACTTCCGTGCACGGCCGTCTGCGGCTCATCGGTGCCTTGTCACCCTGGCTGTGGTTCCGCGGGGCAAGCCAGGGTAGCCGTGGCGCACGCCTGCGCCTGGCGCTGGAGGAACTCGGCCCGGTGTTCGTGAAGTTCGGCCAGGCCATGTCCACACGCCGCGACCTGCTGCCGCCGGACATCGCCGACGAGCTGGTGAAGCTGCAGGACTGCGTGCCGCCGTTCGATGGCGACACGGCGCGCCTGATTGCCGAAGTCGCGCTGGGCCAACCGGTGGCAGAACTGTTCCGCAGTTTCGATACCACCCCGCTGGCTGCGGCTTCCATCGCCCAGGTCCATGCCGCCGAGCTGCCGGACGGGCGCGAGGTGATCGTCAAGATCCTGCGCCCTGGCATGCGCGGGCAGATCGACCGCGATATCGAAGTGCTGTACGCACTGGCCGACCTGCTGGACCGCTACTCCGTCGAGGGCCGCCGCCTGCGCCCCGTCGAGGTGGTCCGCGAGTACGAGAACACCATCCTCGACGAGCTCGACCTGATGCGCGAGGCGGCCAACGCCACCAACCTCAAGCGCAATTTCGCCGGCAACCCCAAGCTGCAGGTACCGGACATCTACTGGGATCTGTGCCGCACCAATGTGATGGTCATGGAACGCGTGCATGGCATTCCCATCGGCGATATCGCGCGGCTGCGCGAGCTGGGAGTGGATTTCCGCAAGCTGGCGGAGAACGGGGTGGAGATCTTCTTCACGCAGGTGTTCCGCCACAACTTCTTCCATGCGGACATGCACCCCGGCAACATCTTCGTGCTGGCGGACAACCCGGCCGAACCGCGCTATGCGGCGGTGGATTTCGGCATCGTCGGCACGCTTGATCCCCGCGACCAGGATTACCTGGCGCAGAACTTCCTCGCCGTGTTCGACCGCGACTACCGCCGCGTGGCGCAGCTGCATGTGGATTCGGGCTGGGTGCCGCATGACATCCGCGTGGACGACATGGAGAGCGCGATCCGCACCATCTGCGAACCCATTTTCGACCGGCCCCTGAAGGACATCTCCTTTGCGCTGGTGCTGCTGCGGCTGTTTGAGGCGCTGCGCCGCTTCGATGCCCGCATCCAGCCGCAACTGATCCTGTTGCAGAAGACCATGTTCAACATCGAGGGCCTCGGCCGGCAGCTGTATCCGGAACTGGACATCTGGAAGACGGCCACGCCCATCCTGCGCGAGTGGCTGCATGACAAGCAGAACCCGCTGAACGTGGCGCGCCGCATGTGGAAGCGCATGCCGGAGCTGCTCGCGGCCATCGAAGCGGCGCCAGTGGCGCTGCGCAATCACATGGTGGATGCCGCCCTGCCCAGGCCGTCACAGGCGCACTACGCCAGTGAAGCGCGCGTGCGCGGCCAGCGGCTGCGCCACGCCAGGTCCGGCAATCCCACCGCGGCGGCACTGGTGCTGCTGGCGGGCGCGACATGCCTGTCGGCGCCGCAGGTGCCTGGCTGGGTCGGCTGGGGCCTCGGCGCGAGTGGCGCGCTGTGGCTGCTGTGGCTGGGCTTGCGCCGCACGCCACGCCGCACCGGCCGGATGCGCTCCTGATGGCCTGAGGGAGTAAGGTAGCCGCTGCACAACTGGCCTGGAGGCCGCAGCGATGAGCCTGTTCACGAAGATCCTCGACAAGCTGATGGGCGACAAGTCCGCCAGCGTCCCGAACCTGACAGCGAGCACGCCGCTGCACAACACGGCGGCAGGGGCGCCGCCCGCCATGCCGCCAGCCGCGGCGCCAGTGCAGTCGATCACCGTGGTGGATGTCGTGGGCAAGCTGGAGGCCCTCTCCAGGGCGAATCCGGAAAAGCTCAACTGGAAGACCTCCATCGTCGACCTGCTGAAGCTGCTTGGGCTGGACAGCAGTTTCGCTGCGCGCAAGGAACTGGCGATGGAGCTCGGGATTCCACCCGGGAAGCTCGCCGATTCAGCAACAATGAACATGTGGCTGCACAAGACGGTGCTGCAGAAGCTGGCCGACAACGGTGGCAACGTTCCCAAGGAACTGCTCTGATTCAGTGCGGGCGCCCGGGCCACGCAATTGCGCGGTAGGAGAAATCCCACGCTACTGCCCGCAGCGCTGGCCGCTGGGGCAGCTCATGCGCGCGGTATCATGAGCTCCTTGATCCAGGTCCTCATGCCGGAGTGGCAGACATGCGTAATCTGATGCTTGCAATGACAGTGGTTCTTCTCAGCGCCTGCGCCACGGGACCCAAGATCCGCACCGATCATGATCCGGCCGCCAACTTCGCCGGCTACCGCAGCTACAATTTCGCGGCCGAACCGGGCACCGATCGTGCCGGCTATTCCACGCTGCTAACCAGCCACTTCAAGAACGCGGTGACGCGTGAGATGGAATCACGCGGCTATGTGCTGGCCACCAGCGATCCGGACCTGCTGGTGAATTTCTACACCACGGTACGCGAGCGCACGGACGTGCAGAGCACCCCCGGCCTGTCGATCGGCCTGGGCTATTACCGCTATCGTTCGGGCCTTTACGGAGCCTGGCCGATGTACGGCAACGATGTGTCCTCCACCACCTACAAGGTAGGCACGGCCAGCATTGATATCGTCGATGCCAAGCGCAAGCAGCTGGTGTGGGAAGGCACGGCCGAAGGCCGGCTCAGCGAGAAGGCGATGGAGAACCCGGGCCCGGCAATAGCCAGCGCGGTGGCGGACATCTTCGCCAAGTACCCGGCGCGCGCGGGCAGCATTGCTCAGTAATACGGCGGCGTAGCGGCGTCCACACGGCGGATTTCCGACGGCTTGGCGCCGGACACGCCGGGCAACCGGACGCAGGTACACCAGCTCCTCAGCGCACAGTGCGCGCCGCCGTGCCGGCGCGCCAGGCCAGCCACCCGCACACTCCCAGGCCCAGCGAGATCCAGGCCAGCAGCGTGAGGTCGCCGTGCAGCATGGGCGCGATCATGCCCATCACGATGGCACCTACCCCCAGCGCCATGAAGGACTGCACCGAGGCTGCGGCACCTCGTGCCTCCGGGTGCATGTCGATCATCTCCAGTGACAGCACCGGATAGGTGATCTGCGCGCCCAGGGCCATGCAGAACCACAGCAACTGCACCACTGGTATCGCCACCGGCGCGAACAACGTATGCGCGACCACCCCGGCCGCGCCCGACAGGCACAGCAATGCGAAGCCTCCGCCCAGCTGGCGATGGCGCGGCACCACGCCAGCGATGCGGCCACTGACCAGTGACGACACCATGAAGCCGGAGACCACCGGGATGAAGATGTAATAGAACTGCGTTTCCTTCAGGTGCCAGCGCTCGAGGATGATGGCCGGGGCCGAACCGATGTAGATGAACAGCGAGGCAATGGCGAGCGCGGCCGAGATGGACAGCAGGAAGAAGGCCCTGCCCGTGGCCACACGCCAGGCGCTGCGCACCAGCGTGCCGACGTGGAATACCGAGCGTTTCCCGGGCGGATGCGTTTCAGGGAATACCAGTATGCAGGTGAGCAGCAATGCGCCGCCCATCAGGAACAGCATGCCGAATACGCTGCGCCAGCCGAATGCGACATGCAGCCAGCCACCGATGATTGGCGCCACTGCCGGCGCCAGCGAGAACACCAGCATCACGCTGCTCATCAGCCGCTGCGCGTTGGCACCCTCGAAGAGGTCGCGCACCACCGCGCGCGACACCGTCGGGCCGATGCCGGCCGCCATGCCCTGCATCACGCGGCACAGCAGCAGCAGGCCGAAGCTGGGCGCCAGCAGGCAGCCGATCGAGCCCACGGTGTACAGCACCAGGCCACCGATCACCACTCGCCGCCGCCCCAGTGCATCGGACAGCGGGCCGTGCACCAGCGAGAACAGGGCAAACGGCAGCAGGTACGCGGTGATGATCTGCTGCACCTGCCAGCTGCTGATGCCGTATTCCTTTGCGATCGCGGGGAATGACGGCAGGAAGGTGTCGATGGACAGCGGACTGATCATCGACAGGCTGGCCAGCAGCAGCGTCATCGCCAGTGTCGGCGCGCCGCGCGCGTTGGCGACCTTGAGCCTCAAGCAGGTCGCCCCTACAGGCCGCGCAGCCGCTGCAGCAGCGCCACGGTCGACTCACCCTTTTCCATGGCCTCAATGACGGCAGAACCCACCACTACCCCATCCACATGCGGTGCCAGCGCCGCCACTTGCGCCGCCTCGCGGATGCCGAACCCGGCGCACACGGGTACCGGCGACAAGCTGCGTACATGATCAAGGTAATCCAGCGTTTCCTGCGGCACGCTGCCCGCGGCAGCCCGGCCCGTGGTGCCGGTCATCGATACCGCATAGACGAATCCCTGCGCCGTGCGGCACAGCTGTTCCAGGCGCGCCGGCGATGTCACCGGAGTGACCATGCGGATCAGCGCCACGCCCTGCGCGGCCAGCGCCTTCTCGAAGTCGGCGCTCTCTTCGATGGGCAGGTCCGGCACGATGAAGCCACTGACACCGACGGCGGCCGCGTCAGCGGCCAGCCGGTCGAGCCCATAGGCCAGCATCGGATTGAGATATCCCATGAACACCAGCTGGGCCTTCAGTTTCGGCAGCGAGCGCAGCGTCTCGATGATCCACGCCAGGCTCACGCCCTGCGCGAGCGCCGCGAGGCTGGAACGCTGGATGGTCACGCCATCGGCCATGGGATCGGTGAACGGTACGCCGATCTCCACCACATCGGCCTCGGAGGCCAGTGCCGTGAGATCCGCGGCAAAGCGTTCGCGCGACGGAAAGCCTGCTGTCAGGAAGGCCACTACCGCGACGCGTTCGCGCCGCACCGCCCGAATGCTGTCGCTGAGGCGTTGCGCGGGAGTGGTGCTCATGAGGCCGACCCGTGCCTGACCAGCAGTGTCTTCTGCAAGGTGGGCATGTCCTTGTCGCCGCGGCCCGAGAGCCCTACCAGCACGCGCTTGCCGGGGTTGCGGCGGGCCCAGTCGCGGGCGCCCACCAGTGCATGTGCCGATTCGATCGCCGGCAGGATGCCCTCGTAGGTGGCGCACTCCTCCACGCAGGCCAGCGCATCATCGTCCAGCGCCATGATGTACTGCACGCGGCCGATGGCTCCCAGCATGGCGTGCTCCGGCCCGACGCCCGGATAGTCCAGCCCCGCGGAGACCGAGTGCGTCTCCTGGATCTGGCCGTTCTTGTCCTGCAGCAGCATGGTGTAGGTGCCGTGCAGGACGCCGGGCCTGCCGGTGGCCAGGGTGGCCGCGTTGTCGCCCAGCCCGGGCCCACGGCCGCCCGCTTCCACGCCGATGATTTCCACGGTCGGGTCACCGAGGAAGGCATGGAAAGTGCCGATGGCGTTGGAACCACCGCCCACACAGGCGATCACGCAATCGGGCAGCTGGCCGGTGCGCTCCAGCAACTGCGCGCGCGCCTCGCGGCCGATGATGGCCTGCAGCTCGCGCACCAGGTAGGGATAGGGATGCGGCCCCACCGCTGAACCCAGGCAGTAGAAGGTCGCGAGCGGATCGGCGACCCAGTCGCGGAAGGCCTCGTCGATGGCGGCGCGCAGCGTGCGGTCGCCGCTGGTCACCGGAACCACCGTGGCGCCCATCAGGCGCATGCGCCCCACATTCGGCGCCTGCCGCTCCATGTCGACCTCGCCCATGTAGACCACGCAGGGCAGCCCCACACGCGCGCAGGCGGCTGCGGTCGCCACACCGTGCTGCCCGGCGCCGGTCTCGGCCACGATGCGCGTTGCGCCCATGCGCCTGGCCAGCAATACCTGGCCCAGTGCATTGTTGATCTTGTGTGCACCGGTGTGCGCCAGATCCTCGCGCTTGAACCACACCTCGGCGCCCCAGCGCCTGCTCAGCGCGCGCATCGGCGACAGCGCCGTCGGGCGGCCCACCCAGTCACGCAGCTCCCCGCCCAGTTCCTGCTGGAAATCAGCAGTGGGCAGGATGGTGCGCACCGCATCCTTCAGCCGCTCGAAGGCAGGCACCAGCGTCTCGGGGATATAGCTCCCGCCGAACGGCCCGAAACGGCCATTCGCATCGGGCAGCTCACCGGCCAGCAGCTGCTGCAGCAGTCGCCCGGCCATGTTCTTGTCGATTCCAGCACTCATCTCATTGCTCTCCGTGATCCAGCCGCGCGAAGGCTGCGCGCGCACTGGATACAAACCATTCGATCAGCACCGGGCCCTTGCGTCCCGGGGCTTCCTCCACACCACTTGAAACATCCACGCCAAAGGGGCGCACTGTTTCGATCGCCTGCGCCACATTCGCCGGCGCAAGGCCACCAGCCAGCACCAGCTCGCAGCGCGCGGCCAGGTCGCTTGCGGTACTCCAGTCGGCCACCTGCCCGGCGCCACTCCTCGGCCCCTCGAACAGCAGGCGTTGATCCGCACGCAGCGAGGTCGCCGCTGCCGGCGGCAATGCGCCGCGCAGCACCGGCCAGGCGCTTACGCCGGCCGGCAGCACGATATGCGCCAGATCGTCGCGATCGGTCTGCAGCACATCCGGCTGGAAGACTTCGAAGATGGCCTCCAGCAGTTCCGGTGACGGATGCTGCGTGACCGCGATGCACAGCGCGCGCCCGCGTGCTGGACGCGCGAGCGCTGCAGCCTGCTCGGGCGAAACCTGCCGCACCGAGCGCGCGAACACGAAGCCGATGGCATCGGCACCGGCGGACAGCGCCGCCTCCACCGCCCGCGTATCGTTCATGCCGCAGATCTTCACCAGGCCCATGGGTCACCGCGCTCCGCGCCCGGCGGCGATGATCGTAGCCAGCAGGGCAGCAGGATCGGCCGCGGTCATCAGCGCGCTGCCGATCAGCGCCATCTCGTAGCCGGCGCGCGCCAGCCGCGCCGCGTCCTGCGCGTCGGCCACGCCACTCTCGGCTACGCGCGGGATGCCGGTGGGCAGCAGGCCGATGAGTTCCTCCAGGCGTCCGGGCACCACCTGCAAGGTGGTGAGGTCGCGGCTGTTGATGCCGAGCAGCAGCTTCGAATTGCCGCTGCCGTGTGCGGCGAGCAGATCGCGCGCAATCTGGATGTCGGCGGCGTCGAAGGTCTCGATCAGCACGAACAGGCGCAGGCGCTGCGCCGCCACGATCAATGCGTCCAGCTCGCTGCGCCCCAGCATGCGCACGATGATCAGGATGCCACCCGCGCCTGCCAGCCGCGCCTCGGCCACCTGGTAGGGATCCACGAGGAAGTCCTTGCGCATGGCTGGCACGCCACCGGCGGCCTGCAGCGCGCGTGCGGCCTGCTCCAGGTGATCCAGCGATCCTTCAAAGCGGTCGGGCTCGGTGAGCACGGACACCGCGGCGGCACCGGCGGCGGCGTAGCGCGTGACGCGGGCGGCGATGTCCGCATCGCCCTCCTGCAACTGCCCCACGGCGGGTGAACGCAGCTTCACCTCGGCGATCACATCGAAACCTCTGGAGGACAACACCAGCCGTGGCGGCTGCGGCGCCGACTCGGCCCAGCGCCAGATCTCGGTGTCGCTGTGCTGCTGACGTGCCTGCGCGACGCGCGCGCGGCTGCTGGCGGCCATGGTGGCGAGGAAGTCGCTCATGCAGCGCCCGCCCCGCGCGAGAACGCGGCAAGGCGCGCCAGCTGCGCGCTGGCGCGGCCGTCATCGATGGCGGCGCGCGCCAGGCTGATCGCAGCGAGCGGCGTTGCCGCATGCCCGGTCACCTCCAGTGCCAGCGCAGCGCCCAGCAGCAGCGCGTCGCGATGCGGACCCTGGTCCTCGCCCCGCAGCACGCGCGTCAGTGCGGCGGCATTGAAGGCGGCATCGCCGCCCAGCAGATGTTCTTCCGCACACAGCGCGATGCCGTAGTCGGCGGGCGTGCGGCGCGATTCGCGCACCTCACCAGGGCGGACATCCAGCAACAGGAACGGGCCCAGCGGCGAAGGTTCATCCCAGCCGGCCGCGCCGTGGATCACAAAGGCACGCTCGATGGGCAGGCCGGCCACCGCGTCGGCCATGAGGCGCGCCGTGGGTTCGTTGAACGCGCCGATCACATGAAACGGCGGTTCGGCCGGATTGGTCAGCGGGCCCAGGATATTGAACACCGTACGCACACCCAGCGCCGCGCGCACCGGGCCGATCACCTTCATCGCCGGGTGGTAATGCGGCGCAAACAGGAAGGTGAACCCGGTGTCCCGCAGGCACTCGGCCGCACGGCCTTCATCCAGCGGCAGCGGCAGACCCAATGCTTCCAGCACGTCCGCGCTGCCGGCCTTGCTGGAAACCGAGCGGTTGCCATGCTTGATGACGCTGAGGCCGGCGGCCGCGGCGAGGATGGATGCGCCAGTGGAGAGATTGAAGCTGCCGGATTTGTCGCCGCCGGTGCCGACGATGTCGACACTGCCGGCGGTATGCGCAATCGCGGGCCGGCGCGCCATCGAACGCATGCCGAGCGCGAACCCGCGCAGTTCCTCCGCGGTCACGCCTTTTGCGCGCAATGCTGCCAGCAGCGCGCCAGCCAGAGCCGCCGGCACCTGCGGATCGGCCAGCGCCACCACCAGCTGCAGCGCCTCGTCCGTGGTGAGCGCGCGCGGCTCCAGCAGTGCTTCGAGCCAGCCGCGCAGTTGGAGCAGGTGCGCGCTCATGCCTGCCGCAGAGGATCCGTGAGGCGCAGGAAATTGCCCATCAGCTGCGGCCCCTGCGGCGTCAGCACGCTTTCCGGGTGGAACTGCACACCTTCAACGGCGTAGTGGCGATGCCGGATTCCCATGATCTCGCCTTCCGGCGTGCGCGCCGTCACTTCGAGTTCGGCCGGGATGGTGCCGGGCTCCGCGATCAGCGAGTGATAGCGGCCGACTTCGGCCGGCTGGGTCAGCCCGTCGAACAAACTGCGGCCGTCATGGTTCACGAACGAGGTCTTGCCGTGCATCAGCCGCGGGGCGCGCACCACGTTGCCACCGAAAGCCTCGGTGATCGCCTGATGGCCCAGGCACACGCCGAATATGGGCAGGCGGCCGGCAAAGGCGCGGATCATGTCCATCGATACGCCGGCATCGCGGGGCGTACCGGGGCCAGGTGAGATGCACAGATGCGTGAGGTCCTGCATCGCCAGCGCCTGCTCGACGGTGATCTCGTCGTTGCGCAGCACGCGCACCTCGGCGCCCAGCACCAGGAAGGCCTGCACCAGGTTGTAGGTGAAGGAATCGTAGTTGTCGACCAGCAGCAACTGTGGCGGTGCCTTCTTCACAAACCCTCCTGGGCGAGCAGCAGGGCGCTACGCAGTGCCGCACTCTTCGCGAAAACCTCGTCGTGCTCGGCCTCGGCACGGCTGTCCGAAACGATGCCGGCACCGGCCTGGTAGCTGTACTGGTCACCTTCGAACACCAACGTGCGGATGGTGATGGCCTGGTCCATGTCGCCCTGCGCGCCGAAATAGCCGATGGTGCCGCCATACAGGCCACGCTCCACGGGCTCCAGTTCCTCGATGATCTGCATGGCGCGCACCTTGGGAGCCCCTACCAGCGTGCCCGCCGGGAAGGTGGCGGCAAACAGGTCGAAGGCATCGCGGCCCGGTGCAAGCGTGCCGCGCACGCCGCTGACGATGTGCATCACATGGCTGTAGCGCTCGATGGCGCGATACGGATGCACATTCACCGTGCCTGCCCTGGCGACGCGCCCGAGATCGTTGCGGGCCAGGTCCACCAGCATCACGTGCTCGGCATTTTCCTTGGGATCCGCGAGCAGTCGCTGCTCGTTGGCCAGGTCCTCGCGGGCATCGGCCATGCGCGGCAGCGTGCCGGCTATGGGCCGCAGTTCGGCCTCGCCACCCTTGAGCTTGACCAGTGCCTCGGGTGAGGAACCCACCACCGTGATGCCACCCAGGCTGCAGTAATACATGTACGGCGAAGGGTTGATCAGGCGCAGCGCGCGATACACCTGGAAGGGGTCGAGCCCGTGCTGGCCAGTGAATTTCGCCGACAGTACCAGCTGGTACACATCGCCGGCCGCGATATATTCCTGAGCGCGGCGCACGCCCGCCATGTATTCCTCGCGGTTGAGCGACACCGCGGCATCGCCAAAACCGCCATTGGCACGCGGCAGCAGGATGCCGCCCCGCAGTGCCGCGATGACTTCGCGGCGCAGCGACTGCCGCTCGGCTTCGCTGCCCGCATGCAGCAGCGCGATACCGCGCGTCAGGTGATCGAACACCAGCAGGGACTGCGGCGCGACGTAGTGCAGCACCGGCGCATCAGGACGGCGCCGATGGCGCAGCGGCAGCCGCTCGAAGAAGCGCACCACATCGTAGGCCGTGAAGCCCACCAGGCCGCCGGCGAGCGGCATGCCCGGCAGCTCCGGCAGCGGGCGTGGCGCCAGCTTCAATGCCTCGCGCAGCCGCTGCAGCAGCTCGTCTTTCGATGCCGGTACCGGATGGCTCTGCCCGCCGATCTTCAGGCTGTGCGCATCCAGGCGTACCTCCAGCCCGTCGCCGAAGCCGATGAACGAGTAGCGCGCCAGGCGTTCACCGCCCTCCACGCTCTCGAGCAGGAAACGCGGCTTGAACGCAGCCAGTTTGGCGAAGGCGGATACAGGTGTATCGAGATCCCCTGCGATATCGAATGGCGGTTTCAGAAACTTCCCCGTCGTGCGGACAACAAAAAACCCATCCCGGTGGCGCCGGAGATGGGTTCTGGTGTTCGAGTCTTTGGCTTGATCTAGATGCGCAATGACGACCAGTACCCCACTCCGTCAGGAGAGGGGCCACCACCAGCGCCGAGCGGTGAGCGTCGTCTTCATCACGCCAGTATGGCGAGGGGTTTCCGGGGCAGTCAAGTCGGCGCGCCGGGGGGCATCAGCCCGAGGCATCACTGCCGGTGTAAATGATCATCGACAGCATGCGGATGGGCGTTTTCAGCAGCTTGTCTGGCCCGTGCGGGACATCGCCACGGAACGTCAGGGTATCGCCGGGCTTCAGCAGGAAGGTGTCGGCGCCGTGCCGGTAGCGCAGCGACCCTTCCAGGATATGGAGGCATTCGGTGCCGGCATGCTCGAATTCCGGGAACACCTCGCTCTTGTCGGTCAGGGTGACGAGGAAGGGCTCGAAAGCCTTGCGCGGGCCGCGATCCGATGCCAGCAGGTGGTAGGTATGGCCGCGGCGGGTACCCCGGCGCACCACCTCCAGGCCTTCGCCCTTGCGCACCAGCTGCGCGTCGCTGGCCAGCTGGTCCGGATCCCGCAGCAGCGCGGCGCAGCTGGTCCCCAGCGCCTCGGCCAGCGCGGCCAGGGTGTCGAGGCTCGGGGAAACATCGCCACGTTCGACGCGGCTGAGCATGGGCGGACTGATGGCAGCGGAGCCGGCCAGCTCGGCCAGCGTCAACCCCTGGGCAGCCCGCAGGCGACGCACGGTGGCCCCCACCTGTGCGACCAGCCCGAGCGATTGTCGGCGGTCACCACTTTTACTCATACGCAAATCTCTTGACCTGAAGTAAATCACGGCAAGAGAATCGGCGCCAGCATGGCATGGCGTCTCCTCAGGATCGGTCTCTCCTCACGCTATCCGGAACCCCGGATGTTCCGGCAGCCGGAACGGCTGCAGCCCTCCTATGACGTGGTCATCATCGGTGCGGGTGGTCACGGCCTCGCCTGTGCCTATTACCTGGCGAAGCAGCATGGTGTGCGTCGCATCGCGGTGCTGGAGAAGGGCTACATCGGCAGCGGCAACACGGGCCGCAACACCACCATCATCCGCTCCAACTACCTGACACCCGAAGGCGTGCGGTTCTACGACCGCAGTGTGCGGCTGTGGCAGGGCCTGGGGCCGGAGCTCGGGCTCAACCTCTTCTACTCAACACGCGGCCATTACACGCTGGCGCATACCGACGCGACGCTGCGCACCATGCGCTGGCGCGCCGAGGTGAACAAACACCTGGGCGTGGACTCCCGTCTGGTGGGGCCGGCCGAGATCGCACGGGCCCTGCCGATGATGGACATGACGGCAGGCGGCCATGCACCCATCCTCGGCGCGCTGTACCACGCCCCCGGTGCCGTGGCGCGCCACGACGCGGTGGCCTGGGGCTACGCCCGCGCCGCGGACCGGCTGGGGGTGGAGATTCACCAGCAGACCGAAGTGCAGGGACTTGAAGTCGACGCCGGGCGCATCAGCGGCGTGCGCACCACGCGCGGCACCATCGCAACCGGCTGCGTGGTTTCCGCGGTGGCAGGCTTCACGCCGCGCATCCTGAAGATGCTGGATCTCACCAGCCCGATCTATGTGCATCCGCTGCAGGCCATGGTGTCGGAGCCGCTGAAGCCCTGGCTCGACCCGATCATCGTCTCCGGTTCGCTGCACGCCTATGTATCGCAGACGGCGCGCGGGGAACTGGTGATGGGAGCCTCGCTCGATCCGCGCGAGCTGCACACCTCCCGCTCCAGCCGCGAATTCATGACCGATCTGGCGCAGCACATGCTCGACCTGTTCCCGTTCCTCGCCGGAGTGAAGGTGAATCGCCAGTGGGCGGGCCTGGCCGACATGACGCCGGACTTCGCACCCATCATGGGACGCACGCCAGTGGAGGGTTTCTTCCTCGACGCGGGCTGGGGCACCTGGGGTTTCAAGGCCACGCCGGTATCCGGCGAGACCATGGCTGCTACCGTGGCCACCAACCGCAATCATGAGTTGATACGCAGCTTCGACTGGCACCGCTTCGAGCGCTTCGAGCTGACGGGCGAGAAAGGCGCCGCTTCGGTGGGCCACTGATGAAGCTTGTCCCCTGCCCGCTGAATGGCCTGCGTCCCGCCGATGAATTCGTGTACGGCGGCGAAGTGCGGCCGATGCCCGACCCCGCCGCGAGCACTGACGCGCAATGGGCGCAGCATGTGTTCCACCGCAGCGGCGTGCCCGGCGTGAAGCGCGAGTGGTGGTGCCACCTGCCTTCGGGTTACTGGTTCATTGCCGAACGCGACACAGCGAGCGATGAGTTCATCGCGAGCTATCCGGCGGCGCGGCTGCAGGAGCGCGCGCCGTGATGTACCGCCTGCCGCAGGCCGTGCCCGGCGAATGCATCGATCGCGGCCGGCCGCTGCGCATGCAGTTCGAAGGGCGGGAAATCGAAGCCTTCGAAGGAGACACGCTGAGCTCGGCGCTGGCTGGTGCAGGCCTGATGGTCACCGCCCGCAGCTTCAAGTACCACCGTCCGCGCGGCATCGTCTCCGCCGCCGGGCATGACGCCAACAACCTGTTCCAGATCGGCGGCGAGCCCAACCAGCGCGGTGACCATGTACTGGCGCGCGATGGCCTGGCCTTCAGTGCGGTGAACACGCGCGGCGGCGTGGTGCAGGACCGAGCCTCGTTCATGGGTCGGCTGGCGCGCTTCCTGCCGGTGGGCTTCTACTACAAGGCCTTCATCGGCCGGCACACCTTTCCCTGGTTCGAGCGCACCATCCGCGCCTTCAGTGGACTGGGCGCGGTGGATACCGCCGGGGCCGGCAGATTGCGGGAACGCCACTACGCGCACTGCGAGGTCGCTGTCATTGGCGCCGGTGTGGCCGGTCTGTCCGCAGCGCTGGCGGCCGTGCGTGCCGGGGCACGCCGCGTGATCGTCATCGACGAAGCACAACGGCCCGGCGGCTCGGGCCTGTGGCACGCCAGTTCGCGTGCGCAGCACGCCGCGCAGTGCCGCGATCTGATCGCGGCAGTACATGCGGCCGGGGCCATCCAGCTGCTGCTGTCCCATAGCGTGGTGGGCTGCTACGCCGATCATGAACTGGCCATTGCCCGCATCGACCGCGAGGATGGCGGCCTCACCTTGCTGCGCGCGGCGGCCGTGGTGCTGGCGACGGGCTGCATCGAACAGCCGGCGGTGTTCCACAACAACGACCTGCCGGGTGTGCTGCTGGGCAGCGCCGCGCAACGGCTGCTGTACACGCACGGCATTGGCGTCGGCAGGCGCGTGGCCGTGCTGGGTGCCAATGAGGAATCGGTGGCATTGGCCCTGGACCTGGCCTCGCAGGGCATCCGTGTACAGGAGCTCGTCATTCCGGCCGGCGCACCGCTGCAGGCATCGGCCGCACTCGTCGCGCAACTGCGCCAGGCTGGCGTGCGACTGCATGACGGTGCGCAGCGGATGGCGGCGCAGTGTGGGGTGGACGGCGCATTGGCCGCGCTGGAGTGGCTGGGCAATGATGAAAGCCGGCAGCGCATCGACTGCGACGCGCTGCTGGTCAGCACCGGCTGGACGCCCGCCTTGCAGCTGGCCCTGCAGCGCGGCGCCACAATGCGCTTTGATGCCACCATCGGCCAGCATCTGCCCGACCGGCTGCCGCACGGGCTTTTTGCCGCAGGTCGCGCGAATGGCTGTTTCAACTTTGACGCACGCCTTGCGGATGGCGCGAGCGCTGGCGAGCAAGCTGCCCGGCACGCAGCTGGCGCCGGCGCCATCGCCGCAACGTCCGCGCCGCGCGCTGATCGCTGTCACTCGCATCCCCTGCCGCTGTTTCCCTCCGCCGCGGGCAAGGAATTCGTCGATCTGGACGAAGATCTCACGCTCGCGGACCTCGCCAATGCCGCGCAGGAGGGCTTCGACAGCGTGGAGCTGATGAAGCGTTACAGCACCGTGGGCATGGGGCCTTCCCAGGGCAAGCTGTCCAACCTGAACGCGGCGCGGCAGCTGGCGCAGGTCACCGGCCGCGAGCTGCCGACACTGGGCCTGACTACCGCGCGGCCGCCCTGGCAACCGGTGAGCCTGGGGGCGCTGGCCGGTGCGCGCGTCTCGCCGCTGCGCCGCACGGCGCTGGATGACTGGCATGCCGCACGGGGCGCCGTATGGATGCCCGCGGGCACATGGCGGCGTCCCGCGCACTATGGCGGCAGTGCGTCACAAGGCCGTGCCGCCATCGCTCGCGAGGCGGCGGCAGTGCGTCACGCCGCGGGGCTGATCGATGTGTCCACCCTGGGCAAGATCGAAGTCATGGGCCCCGATGCGGGCGAGCTGCTGGAACGCATGTATGTGGGGTTCGCCAGCAACCTTGCGCCCGGCCGCACGCGCTATGCGGTGATGCTGGACGAGGCCGGCACCGTCATCGATGACGGCGTGCTGATGCGGCTCGCCGATGGCCGCTTCTATGTCACCACTACCACCAGCGGCAGCGCAGCCATCTACCGCGAGCTGCAGCGGCGCGTGGCCGAGTGGCAGCTGGATTGCACGCTGCACAATCTCACCGGCCACATGGCAGCAATGAACCTGGCCGGCCCGCGCTCACGCAGCATCCTTGCCCAATGCACGGAGCTGTCCCTGGACGACGCCGCCTTCCCCTACCTCGCACTGCGCGAAGGCCTGGTGGCCGGCGCCATGGCGCGCGTCACACGCGCAGGCTTCGTGGGCGAACTGGGCTATGAGATCCATGTTCCCTTCGATGCCGCGCTGGCTGTGTGGGATGCACTGATGCAGGCCGGCGCCGTCGCGGGGCTGCTTCCCTTCGGGGTCGAGGCGCAGCGCCTGCTGCGCCTGGAGAAGGGCCACATCATCATCGGGCAGGATACCGATGGCGTCACCAATGCATTCGAAGCCGGGCTCGAGCGCCTGCTGCGCCTGGACAAGCCCTTCTTCATCGGCCAGCGCAGCCTCGCCATCCTGAAGCAGCGCGGCGACAAGCAACGGTTGATCGGGTTCCGGCTGGAAGACCCCGCCGCGCCGCTCTGCGAAGCCCACCTGGCTATCGAGGACGGCCAGATAGCGGGACGCATCACCAGCATCGGCTGGTCCGAGGTATTGCAGCAGACCATTGGTCTTGCGCTGCTGACACCGCGCGCGGCAGTGGCGGGCGCGCGTGCGCAGTTTCGCGATGACAGCGGCGCATTGCATCGCGCACAGCTGGTGGCGCCGCCCTTCTACGATCCGCAGAACCTGCGCCAGCAGCCGGAGCTGGCGTGACGGGGGCGCTTCCGGCGCGTGCTGCCGGCGGCGTGCAGCGCTGTACGCCGGGCGTACGCTATGGAGTGAAGGGCGCGGATGCCGCGCGCTGGCTGGCATCGCAGGCAATCGCCGTACCGGCCGGCGCCAATCGGGTGAGCCGCTGGGTGCAGGATGGCGGTGGCCGCTGCCTGCGATTGGGTCATTCCGAATTCCTGGTCGAGCTTGATGCCCCCGGCAGCCGCGGCCCGGCCGCCGCCCCCCGACAGGTCGCCGCCGCGGCATGGGTGCTGCTGCGCAGTGATTGCTCGCTGCTGCTGGATCACGCACTGTGCTGCGAAGCGATGCCGCAATTGTGCTCATTTGATTTCAGCCGGCTGCACGACGAACCGGATCTGGTGGTCATGACACTGCTGGCAGGCATCAGCGTGACGCTGACGCGCGAACCGGCCACCGCCGATGCACCGCCCGCGTTGCGCCTGTGGTGCGACGCCAGTTACGCCACATACCTGCAGCAATGCCTGCAGCAACTCGCCAGTCCCGTCCACGGAGAATCCCGATGAGCAAGGAAGAGACCCTCCTCTCGCAGCTGCGCGCCCAGAATGTGCGCTATGTGCTGGCGCAGTTCGTGGATATCCACGGCGCCGCCAAGGCCAAGTCCGTGCCGGTGGAGCACCTGGGAATGGTGCTGAATGAAGGCGCGGGCTTTGCCGGTTTCGCTCTGTGGGGGTTCGGGATGGGCCCGCATGGCCCGGACTACATGGCCGTCGGTGATCCGGCCACACTCAAGCCGCTGCCGTGGATGCCCGGTTACGCGCGCATTGTCTGCAACGGCACGGTAAAGGGCGAACCCTGGCCCTACTGCTCGCGCGTGGCGCTGAAGCGCCAGCTCGACAAGCTCGCCGCGCAGGGCCTCACGCTCTACACCGGCATCGAGCCTGAATTCATGCTGCTGGTGCGCGCCGCGGATGGCCAGCTCGCGCCCTTCGATGCCACGGACTCGCTGGAGAAGCCCTGCTACGACTACAAGGGCCTGTCCCGCGCCAGCGCCTTCCTGGACGAGCTGACCAGCTCGCTGCGGGCCATCGGAGTCGATGTGTACCAGATCGATCACGAGGATGCGAACGGCCAGTTCGAGGTGAATTTCACCTATTCGGATGCGCTGACATCGGCCGACAGTTTCACGCTGGTCAAGATGGCGGTGAGCGAGATCGCGCGCAAGCACGGCATGATCGGCAGCTTCATGCCGAAGCCCTTCTCCAACCGCACCGGCAGCGGTGCTCACTTCCACATTTCCGTGGGCGACAGCAGGCAGAAGAACCTGTTCCACGATCCTGCGGATCCGCAGGGGCTGGCGCTGTCGGAAATGGGTTACCACTTTCTGGGCGGTCTGCTGCATCACGCGCGGGCGCTGGCAGCGGTCTGCGCGCCCACCGTGAATTCCTACAAGCGCCTGGTGGTCGGGCGCTCACTGTCCGGAGCCACTTGGGCACCGGCCTACATTGCCTACGGTGACAACAACCGCACCGGTTGCGTGCGCATTCCCGGCGGCCGGCTGGAACTGCGCCTGCCCGATTCGGGCTGCAATCCCTATCTGGTGGCAGCGGTCGTCGCCGCGGCTGGCATGGATGGCGTGAATCGCAAGCTCGATCCTGGCCCGATGACCAACCTCAATCTTTATGAGGCGACGCCAGATGAATTGCAGAAACTGGGCATCGGCCTGCTGCCGCAGACCCTGCTGGAAGCCATCACCGCACTGGAGCAGGACGAGGTGGTCAGGGACGGGCTTGGCGCCGAGCTCGCCGCAGAATTCATAGCGCTGAAGAAGATGGAATGGACTGAATACGCCCGCCATGTTTCCGCCTGGGAAACCGCCCGCTACGTGGAGTTCTTCTGATGTGCGGCATCGTCGGCCTGCTGTTGAAGAAGCCTGCCTGGGATCACCGCCTGGGCGAGCTGCTGGTGCCCATGCTGTGCGGCATGACCGATCGCGGGCCGGATTCTGCGGGCCTTGCAGTGTATGCCTCTGCGACCGCTGCAGCCCTGAAGCTGAGCCTGTTCCAGCTGCATGGCCAACCTGACTGGGCCGGGTTCATGCGCCGGCTGGCACAGGCGGTGCCCGGTGAACATGGCCTGCATGAGAGCGGCCATCACGCCGTGCTTACCACCCGGGGCGACGCCGCCGCAGTCAGGCACCACATCGATGCATCCGCCCCTGGCATCGTGCTGCTGTCGCAGGGGCATCGCATCGAGCTGTACAAGGATATCGGCGCCCCGGCCGCCATTGCCGAGCGCTATGGCTTCGTGAAATTCGCCGGCAGTCACGCGGTCGGCCATACCCGCATGGCCACCGAGTCGGCCGTGACGCCTGATCGCGCCCATCCGTTCACGGCGGGTGAGGATTTCTGCCTGGTGCACAATGGGTCGCTGTCGAACCCGTATCGCGTGCGTCGCAAGCTCGAGCCTCTCGGCATCCACTTCGAGACCGACAACGACACCGAGGCCGCCTGCCGTTTCCTGGAATGGCGCATGCGGGAGGGCGACAGCATCGAAGCCGCCATCGAGAAGGGGTTCACCGAGCTCGACGGCTTCTTCACCTTCCTGATAGGCACCAGCAATGGCATTTCACTGGTGCGTGATCCGTTCGCCTGCAAGCCCGCCATCGTGGCGGAGACCGATGACTACGTGGCAGTGGCCTCCGAGTTCCGTTCACTGGCCCACCTGCCCGGCGTCTCGTCCGCGAAGCTGTTCGAACCGCAGCCACGCACCATCTATCACTGGGAGCGCCAGCATGCCGTCACGTGATTTCGACCTGGCCGGCGGCCAGCCCGCCTTGCGCGAACTCAATGGGTGGCTGCACGCGCAGGCCAGCGCCGCTGCGCCGCCGCCGGTACGCGTGTCGAACCCGGATGGCGCCCACAACATCGCGGTGGGTGTCGACGCAGCCTTGGACATAGAGGTGCTGGGCCATGCCGGGTACTACGTGGCCGGCATGAACCAGCGAGCGAAGATCACCGTCCATGGCAACGCCAGTACCGGCGCGGCAGAGAACATGATGAGCGGGGAGGTGCGCATCAAGGGCTTTGCATCCACCAGCGCCGGGGCATCGGCGCACGGCGGACTACTGGTCATCGAGGGTGATGCGTCGTTGCGCTGCGGCATCTCGTTGAAAGGCGGCGACATCGTGGTCGGCGGGAGTGTCGGCAGCTTCTCCGCATTCATGGCGCAGGCCGGCCGGCTGGTGGTCTGCGGCGATGCCGGCGACGCACTGGGGGATTCACTCTATGAGGCCGTGATCTAC
>JBEVNO010000152.1:0-6022 GCA_040508085.1 Steroidobacteraceae bacterium | reverse complement strand
GGCACGGCAGGGAGACCTCGGTACTGGTGCCGCACGAATGCATGTCCGGGAAGTTGATCACCCCCGCCTGGGCCAGCTCCGGCGTGGTCTGCCTGGCATAGCCGTTGAGGCCCCAGTTCTGCGCGCGTGCGGTCTCGCCCATGACGATCACCAGCAGGCGCGGGCGGCCGCCCGCAGCACGCGGGGTCGCCTTGGCATCCATGCCGATCGGCAGCTTGGGCGCGCGCTGGATCGGATTGTCACCGCGCAGCGCCTTGGGCAGGCCGAGCAGGACATTGCCGGGGGTAGCCAGGTAACGCACCTCGCGCTGGTTGCGCATCAGCGACGACATCTCCTGGAAGGACAGCATCGCCCCGCCGAAGGTGACCAGGGCAGACAGCAGCAGAAACACGATGCGCCACAGCAGCGCCCGGCCCAGCGAGCGCCGGCGCAGCTGCACGCGCCACAGCAGCAGCATCGGGGCCACGGCCAACAGCAGCAGCGGCAGGATCAGGGTGGGGGTGATCAGCTCGCCGCTTTCCTTATGGTCGGTGGCCAGCACGTTGCGCAGCATGTCCGCATCCAGATAGATGTGGTAACTGCTCATGTAGTGCGCGGCCAGCGCGGTGCCGATCAACAGCAGGCTCAGCACCCCCTTGGCATTCCACCGCCAGACCAGCAGCCCCATCAGCAGGTTGTGCGCGCCGACCAGGAACAGCAGCAGCGAGAGCGCGAAGCCGATGCTGCCCGGGTGGGTGGCCATCGCGCTGTGCCAGAACAGGCCATTGCAGGCCACCGCGAAGAACACGCTGGTGAGCAGGATCAGCGTTTCGGTGGCGCACTGCGGCCGCCAGGCGCGCAGCGTGGCCAGCGCGGGCAAGCGCGGGGTACGCGGCAGGGTCGCGCTCATGCCGCGTCTGCCTGCGCCCGGACGGGCAGCGTGCTGCGCTCGCGCCGGCGGATGCGTTCCACCGGCAGGTACAGGCCCAGCGACACCGCCCAGCAGGTGGCCAGGGTCCACAGGTCATGCGAAAGGAAATGCGCGCCGCGCAGTTGCTGCGAGAACCCGAACACGCCGCCGGCGACCAGGCCGAGCGCCAGGCCGCGCCAGCGCCACGCCGGGCGCATCATCAGTGCAACGAAGTACAGGCTGATCCAGGCAAAGCCCGCGCTGGAATGCCCGCCGGGGAAGCACACGCCGCGCGGCATGCCCGGTGGGCGGCTGGCAAACAGGCCGATGAACGCACGGGTGCCGCCGTAGCGGGACAGGTCCCACGGGCAATCCATGTTGGTCCAGGACTTGAGCAGCGAGACCGCCCCCGTCCCCAGCGCAACGGCCACCACCAGATACAGCAGCGGCCAGCGCCACGCGGCGGCCCGTTCACTGCGCCAGGCGTGGACGCACAGCAGGATCGCGACCAGCGCCGCTGCACTGCTGGCCCACTTGCCGGCCTGGTGGATCACGTGCGTGGTGAGCCAGGCGTTCTGCAGTGCCCACTGCTGGCCTTCCAGCCGGTACAGATGGTCCGCCAGCCACTGATCGCCGCCGGCACCCATCAGCAGTGCGCTGGCCAGCAGCGTCAGCGCCAGCGGAATCCAGAGATGATCGCGGTAGAAGCGCGGCGTCGCCGTGGCAGCCGGTGCAGAGGAAAATGCAACAGTGAACGCTGGGAGCATGGGCGATGGGGCCGGCGGGAGATTCCGGCGCCATGGTCGTCAGCGGGGTGTCGGAGAGCGGTCGGAGCGATGTTGCCCACCGGTTAAGCGCACCCCATGGTTCAGTCTTCCTCGTCCTGCCCACTGTCGGTGGCGGTCACTGCGGCATGGCAGTCCGCGCGCCACGCGGTACCCGGCACCAGCAGCCACCGGTTGCGGTTGGCGCTCCCGATCCCGATCACCGCCGAGGGGTCCACGCACGGGCTGATCGCCTCGTCCAGTACCAGCAGCCAGCGTTGGCGCGGGGCCTGCGCCAACCACGGACCCGCCGCCTGCCATTGCTGCGCCCACGGTGTCTTGAAGCCGAAATCGGTGACGCGGCGGTCGGCCTGCAGCAGGTTCTGCTCGCGCCAGGCCACCATGCCCAGTTCGGCATCCGGCCCGATCCGCGCGCCCACCTGCTGCATCACGGCCGAGGCCGAACTGTACGGATCCAGCGTGGGCATCACCACCCAGCCGTACAGGTTCCAGAGCAGGACGGCGGTCGCCACCACCAGCGCACCCGCGCGCCGTTGGCGCCACCACAGTGCCAGGGCCAGCAGCACCACGCCGAAGGCGATCAACCCGCCGCCGAGCACGGGCAGCACGCTGTCGGGCATCGCGCGCCGGGCCAGTTGCACGTGCGCCCATGCGCTGCCGAACCACAACTGCGTGCCGGTATACAGCGCCGCTGTACCCAGCACGGCGACATACACCCACAGCAGCCAGCGCAGCCCGGCCCGGCGCAGCAGGCCGGGCAGCAGCGGGGCGGCGGCCAGGCACAGCGCGGGCAGCATCGGGAAGAGGTAGACCTCGCGCTTGCCGGGGCTGGCACTGAAGAAGGCCAGCACCAGCAGCGCCCACCCCAGCAGCAGCCACACGCGTCCATCCAGGCGCTTGAGCCGCCGCCACCATGCCGGGATCAGGGCGGGCAGCAACAGGCTGCCGGGCAGCCACAAGATCGCCATCACCTGCAGGTAGTACCAGGCGGGCTTCACGTGGTGCCAGGCATGGGCGTAGCGGGTGCCGGTCTGCTTGAACAGCAGCTCGCGCGCGTAGGCATGCAGGGCCGGGTCGGCCGAGTGCAGCAGGGCGATGCCCAGCGGTAGCAGCCAGACCGCCGTGCCGAGCAGGAACGCCGGCAGCAGCCACCACAGATCGCGCGCGGTGCCGTGCGGCAGCGCCCGGCCACGGACGCGCCAGCGCCAGAGGGCAAACGGTACCAGCACCAGCAGCGGCAGGAAGCCCACGCCCTTGGTCACCGTGCCCAGCCCTGCGGCGAAGCCGGCCAGCCACAGCGCCGGCCGGTTGCGGCCCTCCAGCAGGTGGCGCAGCAGCCCCCACAGCGACAGGGTCGTCATGGCCACCAGCACCATGTCGATCTGCGCCCGTTTGGCCATCAGGCCGAACTGCAGGCAGCTGAACAGGGCGAGCATCGCCCACCCGCCGATGCGCCGGGTCCACAGGCGCCGGCCCAGATCCCAGGTCAGCCACAGCGTGAGCAGCGCGGCCAGCAGCGAGGGCAACAGGAAGGCGACTGCCCTGCCGCCGGTCAGCTGGTGGCTGACCGCCTGCATCCACATGAAGACCGGGGGTTTTTCCGCGTACAGCTCGCTGCCACGATGGGGCAGCAGCCACTGGCCGGAGGCGACCATGGCACGGGCCGCCAGCACGAAGCGCGGTTCATCCGGCGGCGAGGGCTGGCGCAGGCCGATGCCGGCCGCCAGCGCCAGCAGCAGGGCGAGACAGACCAGCACGCGCGGCCACCGCCGCTGGAAGAAGGAGTCGGGCACGCGCACTCTCGCCGGCAAAACAGCCACTGTCTGCCCGACAGCGTGGGAAAAACGTCGTAACCATCGCGCTACGACCGGATTCCGACACGGTTCCCGCTACCATGCGCGCAACCGGGCAAGAGAGTCTCCCATGCGGCTGCTGGTCATTGAAGACAACCGTCAGCTGGTTGCCAATCTGTTCGATTACTTCGAGTCGCGGGGCCACGTGCTCGACGTCGCGCCCGATGGCGTCACCGGCCTGCACCTGGCCGTGTCGCAGCCCTATGACGCGTTGATCCTGGACTGGATGCTGCCGCGCATGGAAGGCCCGGAGGTACTGCGCCGGCTGCGTGCCGACCACGGCTCGGAAGTGCCGGTGATCATGCTTACCGCGCGCGACGAACTGCCGGACAAGATCGCCGGCTTCCGGGCGGGCGCCGATGATTACCTGACCAAGCCGTTCGCGCTGCCCGAGCTGGAAGTGCGCCTGGAAGCGCTGATGGTGCGCGCCAAGGGGCGCAATCCGCGCAAGGTGTTGGCGGTGGCCGATCTCACGCTGGACCTGGCGACGCTCGAAGCGCAGCGCGGCGGCAGACCGCTGCATCTGTATCCGGCCTGTCGCAAGCTGCTGGACGTGCTGATGCGGGCCAGCCCGGGCGCGGTCACCCGCCAACAGCTGGAGTTCGCCCTGTGGGGCGATGAGCTGCCCGATGGCGATCTGCTGCGCTCGCACATCTACGAACTGCGCCGCAGCGTGGATGGCCCCTTCCAGCAGAAGCTGATCCACACCTTGCCGCGGGTCGGCTACCGCCTGGGCGTAGCAGCCGCGGACAGCGCCAATGACGCGGCCTGAGCGCACGCCCAGGCCGGCGCCCCTGCACCGGCGCATGGTGTGGTGGCTGCTGGGCTATCTGGCGCTGATCTCGCTGGCGGTCTTCAGCGTGGGCAACTATGTGCATGAACACGCCGAGCACTCGGCATGGCGCGCGCTGCTCAACTCCGAGCTGGACAGCATCGTCAACCACATCGAACACGAGCCGCATTACCGCTGGCAGGATTCGGACACGCTGCGGCTGTTCTACATCAATGGCAGCCCGACGGTGCCCGAGAGCCTGCGCACGCTGCATCCGGGGCTGCACGACGGTGTGGAGGTCAACGGCCGCGCCAGCGCGGTGATGGTGCGTGAGACCGCGGCGCTGGGGCGGCTGGCGCTGGTGCTGGACATCAATGACTTCCACGAGCTGGAACAGTTCGCCACGCGCTGGGTGCTGCTGGCCGGCGTGCTGATGATCATCGTCACTGTGCTGATGGCGTCCTTCGGCGTCGGCCGCCTGGTCCGTCCGCTGAGCTCGCTGGCCCGGCGCATCGACGACCTGCACCCCGGCGTGCCCGGGCAACGGGTGGAGGTGGATCCGCGCGCCAGCTCCGAGCTGTACGTGATCGCCAACGCGCTCAACGACTACCTGGCGCGCAACGAACAGTTCGTCGAACGCGAGCGCGTCTTCATCAGCACGGCCAGCCATGAGCTGCGCACGCCGATCGCGGTGATCACTGGCGCCGCCGAGCTTGCACTCGGCCAGCCGGCGCTCCCCGAGCGCGCCCGCCAGCAGATGCAGCGGGTGCATCGCACCGCGCAGGGCGTGGAGCACCTGATCCAGCTGTTGCTGATCCTGGCGCGCGATCCGGCGCGGCTGGCCGCACTGGGCGAACGCATTGCGCTGGACCTGCTGGTCCCGCACATCATCGAAGACCATCGCCACCTGATGGGCGACAAGGACCTGCGCATCGAGATCGATGGCCTGGCGCGCGTGGATATCGTCGCGCCGCTGGGCGTGGTCCAGGCGGCGATCGGCAATCTGCTGCGCAACGCGATCGAGAACAGTGGCCGCGGCACCATCCACATCCAGGTCTCCGCGCAGGCGGTGGTGACGCTGCAGGATCCCGGGCTGGGCATGAGCCCGGAAGAGATCGCCGCCGTGCATGCGCGCATGGCGCGGGGCGACCGCAACGAGCAGAGCGGCATCGGGCTGGAGCTGATCGCGCGGCTCTGTGAACACCTCGGCTGGGCGCTGCAGATCGAACCGTGCGTGCCGCGCGGTACCTGCGTGATCCTCGATCTGGGCGCCTCACTGCCTGGGCGCGATGACCGCCCCCCGCTGCCCGCATCGTGAACGTCGTGCACGCGGCGCCGCGAAGTGTGGCGTCGTGATGACAATGTTAAGCTCCAGGTGCGCCGCTTTATGCGGCGCTTTTTTTTATCCCTTCGATCGACAGAGGATGGCTTGATGCCGACCGAACCCAGTACTGCCCTGATCACCAACGACATTGTCGGCCTCGGCCTGATCGCCGCCACATTGGCGTTGATTTTCTGGCTGGCCAGCGGCCCCACACCGCTGCTGAAGAAAATATTCACGTGGGTGCCGGCGCTGTTGCTGTGCTATTTCATCCCGGCCATCTACAACACCAGTGGCCTGATCGATGGGCACACCACCAAGCTGTACAACCCGATCGCACGTGACGTGCTGCTGCCGGCCGCGCTGGTGTTGCTGACATTGTCGATCGATCTCAAGGGGATC
>JBEVNO010000096.1:0-13631 GCA_040508085.1 Steroidobacteraceae bacterium | reverse complement strand
TCCGAGCCGCTTCTCGCTGCCGAGAATTCCCAGCCCGCCGACGACGAGGCCATCGAGGAAGCCGCTGCGGCGCTGGCTGCGCTCGATGCCGAGCTCGGCCGCACCACCGATCCGGTGCGCATGTACATGCGCGAGATGGGCACGGTGGAGCTGCTGACGCGTGAGGGCGAGATCAGCATCGCCAAGCGCATCGAGCAGGGCCTGGACGCCGTGCGCGGTGCGCTCGCCATGTATCCGGCCACGCTCGAACACCTGATGCGCTCCTACGAGAACGTGAAGGGTGGCCAGGGCCGCCTGGTCGACGTGATCGTGGGCTTCATCGACCCGAATGCGCCGGATGTGATCGCGCAGCCGCAGAACCCCACCAAGCCGGTGGAGGTCGAGGCGACCCCCGAGACTGCAGGCGACGAGGAGACCGAGGACGCCGAGGCCGAAGAGGCCGTCGACACCGGCCCGGATCCGGAAGAAGCCGCGCGGCGTTTCGCGCAGCTGGCGAAGCTGCATGCGGCGGCGCTGTCCAACCTCGAGAAGCTCACCCCCGAAGACCCGAAGACTGAAAAGTCGCGGATGAAGGCGGCGGCCGAATTCATGGAGCTGAAGCTGGCGCCGCGCATGTTCGAGGCGCTGATCCAGCAGCTGCGCAACCACATCGGTGAAGTGCGCCAGCTCGAGAAAGAGATCATGGTCATGTGCGTGCGCGATGCCGGCATGCCGCGCAAGGAATTCGTCAGCACGTTCCCGCGCAACGAGACCAACCTCAAGTGGCTCAGCAAGCACATCAAGGCCGGCAAGAAATATTCGGCTCCGCTCGCCAAGGTCGAGGAGGACATCCTCAAGCGCCAGACCAAGCTGGCTGCCCTTGAAGTCACGCACCGGCTGTCGATCAACAGCATCAAGGAGATCAACCGCGATGTGTCGATCGGCGAGGCCAAGGCGCGCCGCGCCAAGAAGGAAATGGTCGAGGCCAACCTGCGCCTGGTGATTTCGATCGCGAAGAAATACACCAACCGCGGCCTGCAGTTCCTCGATCTCATCCAGGAAGGCAACATCGGCCTGATGAAGGCGGTCGACAAGTTCGAGTACCGCCGCGGCTACAAGTTCTCCACGTATGCCACCTGGTGGATCCGCCAGGCCATCACGCGCTCCATCGCCGACCAGGCGCGCACCATCCGCATTCCGGTGCACATGATCGAGACCATCAACAAGCTCAACCGCATCTCGCGGCAGATGCTGCAGGAGATGGGCCGCGAGCCGACGCCGGATGAACTGGCCATCCGCATGGAGATGCCGGAAGACAAGGTGCGCAAGGTGCTGAAGATCGCCAAGGAGCCCATCTCGATGGAGACTCCCATCGGCGATGACGAGGATTCGCACCTGGGCGATTTCATCGAAGACACCTCCGTGACCTCACCGATCGACCAGGCCACGATGGAGTCGCTGCGCGAGACCACGCATGCGGTGCTGTCGCAGCTCACGCCGCGCGAGGCCAAGGTGCTGCGCATGCGCTTCGGCATCGACATGAACACCGACCACACGCTGGAAGAGGTCGGCAAGCAGTTCGATGTCACGCGCGAGCGCATCCGGCAGATCGAGGCGAAGGCGCTGCGCAAGTTGCGGCATCCGAGCCGCAGCGAGCAGCTGCGCAGCTTCCTGGTGGAAGACTGACCGCCACGGCCCGTTGCAGGCCATGACGGCAAAAGGCCCGCTCGATGCGGGCCTTTTCTTTGTGAGAGCCCACGCAACCCGAGCGTCACCAATGCCCCACAACCGCGCCTGCTTCGCTGCCCTCCTCGTGCTGCTGGGCGCCTGTACTACCGGCGTTTCACCCGGTGCCAATGCACCGCCGGCCAGATCCCGCATCGATGCCGAAGTTGCGCGGATGATGCGCGACACGGGCGCGCAGGGCTTCGCGCTGGCGCTGGTCGACCACGGCCGGGTCTCGTGGAGCGCCACCTACGGCGCGCGCAACGCCGCCGGCGCGCCGCTGGAAGCAGGCAGCATCCTGTACGCCGCCTCCCTCACCAAGACGACGTTTGCCTACCTGGTGCTGCAGCTGGTGGAGGCAGGCCGCATCGAGCTGGACCGCCCGCTGGCGAGCTACCTGCCGAAACCACTGCCCGACTACGCGGGCGAGGACATCGAGGACCGCTACGCGCGCTGGAGCGATCTGGCCGGTGACGACCGCTGGCGCACACTGACCACGCGCATGCTGCTCAACCATGCCTCTGGCTTTGCCAACTTCGGCTTCCTGGAGCCCGACGGCAAGCTGCGCTTCCACTTCGACCCGGGAACCCGCTTCGCCTATTCCGGTGACGGCATCATCCTGCTGCAGTTCGTGCTCGAGCAGGGGCTGGGACTGGATGTGGGCCACGAACTGCAGACCCGCCTGTTCGAGCCGCTGCAGCTGCGCGATACCAGCCTGGTCTGGCGTGCCGACTTCGCCGGCCGCGTTGCCGATGGCTGGACGCTGGACGGCAGCGTCGAACCACATGACGAGCGCAGCAAGGTGCGCGCCGCGGGTTCGATGGACACTACCATCGGCGACATGGCCCGGCTGGTCGCGGCCATCGCGCGCGGGGAGTTGCTGGGCCCGAAAATGCGTAAGGAAATGGTGCGTCCGCAGCTGCCCATCACCACGCGATCGCAGTTCCCTACCTTGCAGGATGCGGCGCGGCCCGAAGATCAGAAGCAGCATCTGGCCGCGGGCATCGGAGTGGTTACGTTCGAGGGCCCCCAGGGCCGCGGTTTCTTCAAGGGCGGCCACAACGAGTCCACCGGCAACATGGTGGTGTGCCTGGAAATACCGCAGCGCTGCGTGGTGATGCTGGGCAACGACCTGCGCGCCGAAGCGGCCATCCCCTACCTGGTGGAGTTCATCCTGGGGCCCACTGGCCTGCCGTGGGATTGGGAATACGGCGATGCCACGCGGTGGCGGCCGGCCTCGCCGTGAGGATCAGCGCGGGTCGTCGCTCAGCATGAGATAAGCCGGGTCGAAATTCGCGACCCGCTGCAAGCCTTCCCAGTCGAGGATCTGCGCCTCGCGCCCGCGCCACTGGAACAGGTTCAGCGTGCGCAGCTCGGACAAGGTCCGGCTCACATGCACCGTGGAGATGCCCAGCGCCGCCGCAAAATCGGCGTGCGACAACGGCAGCTCGAAGCTCTCTCCCGGCGCTGCCATGCCAACGCCGCGCAGCCGCGTGAACAGTTCGCACAGCAGGTGCGCCGCGTGCTCCAGCGCACTGCGCTGGCCCGAGCTCAGCAGCCATTGCCGCAGCACCGCCGCATCCACCAGCGAACTAAGCCACAGCAGCCGTGCCAGATGCGGGTCGGTCTCGGTGATGTCCAGGATCGCGGCGTGCGAGAGGGTTGCGATCCTGCAATCGGAGATCGCCCCGACGCCCTGGTCCATGCGCTTGAGGCGGAAGCTCTGCAGATCCACGAAATCGCCACTGATGTGGAACGCGGTGATCTGGCGGCGCCCGTCAGGCAGCGTGTCATAGCTGCAGGCCCAGCCGGAGACGACCACTGTGCAGTGCTTCGGGCGGGACCCTTTGGCAACGAAGTCTTCCCCGGCGGGCACAGTAGTTGAGGGACCGAAGCCGCTGTTCAGCCGGTGGCGGGAGGCAGGAGTGAGGCTGCGGTCACGCAGTATCAGCTGGCGAATCAGGTGATCAGACAATCAGGCTCCCACATCCCCATACGACGGGGCGCGCAGCAGCCTATGGCTCGCAGTAACCGTTCTCGATAACAAATGTTAAGACTTCGTCAGTTCGCAATGGAACTACCTCAAGTGATTTGAAAACATCGATCCGCAGCTACTTGCAGGTAACTGGTGCAACGACATGAGTGTTCCGAGACTCATCAAGAAGTATCCGAATCGCCGCTTGTACGACACCGGCATTTGCAGATACATCGACCTCGCCGACATCCGCGCGCTGGTGGCAGACGGCACGGATTTCATCGTCATCGACAAGCAGTCGGGGCGCGACATCACGCGCGAGACCCTGCTGCTGGTCATCGCCACTGTCGGAACCGAGCCCAGCCCGGTAATGAGCAAGTCGTTCCTGCTCGAGCTCATCCGCGCCCACGGCACTTCCCGGCACGCCGGCGTGTCAAACGTTCTGGACGAGACTGTCAGGCGTTTCGCCTGAGGGGCGCCAGAAGGCTGAACGAGAGGCTTATCGCGGCGGCGGGGATTCCCTACACTCCGCTGGGTGAAGGTCCCAACCCAGCTCCAGCCCCTTATTGAAGACGGCATCATCGATGCGGTGATCCGGCGCCTGCGCAGCGGCAAGGAGGCCTCGGTGTTCCTGGTGGCCTGCGGCGACGAGGTGCGCTGCGCCAAGGTTTACAAGGAGGCCGAGCAGCGCGGTTTCCACAAGCTCGCCGAATACCAGGAAGGCCGCAAGACCCGCGGCAGCCGCGATGCGCGCGCGCTGCGCGGCGGCGGCAGGCATGGCCGCGAACTGGCCGAAACCCAGTGGAAAAATGCCGAAGTGGACGCGCTCTACAAGCTCGACCGCGCCGGCGTGCGCGTCCCCAGGCCCTTCGGCGTGTTCGATGGCGTGCTCATCATGGAGCTGGTCGCGGACGCCTCTGGCGGCCCCGCGCCGCGCCTGAACGACATCGACATCACCCCCGAGCAGGCCCGTGAGTGGCACGCCTTCATGATCAGGCAGGTGGTGCTGATGCTGTGTTGCGGCCTGATCCACGGCGATCTGTCGGAGTTCAACGTGCTGGTGGATGCCAATGGCCCCGTGATCATCGACCTGCCGCAGGCAGTGGATGCTGCCAGCAACAACAATGCCTTCGCCATGTTCGAGCGCGATGTGAACAACCTGCGCGAGACCTTCGGCCGCAGCGCCCCGGAACTGCTCCAGACGCAGTACGCCCACGAGATCTGGGCGCTGTTCAGCGCCGGCACGCTGACGCCCACCTCGCCGCTCACCGGCAGGTTCGTGTTCGACGAGACCGCCCCCGACGTGGCGGGGGTGCTGGCGCATATCGAGGAGGAGCGGTGGCTGGCTGAGGAGCGCCTGCTGCGCATTGCCGAGACGGACGGCTAGCAGGGCGGCGCGGGGCCGCGCCGTAACCCGCCCCGCGGCACAGCCCTGGCTGCGGGCATGCGCCCCCCGCCCGGGTTACTTATTCACCGCCATAGAAATCCAAGCATCCGACGCCAGAATCCCTACACTCGCGGCGATGAAACCCGCTGAATCCGCCCCGGCCGTGGAAGCCGTTGACTCCGTCCCTTTTGCTTCGCTCGGCCTGCCCGAGAACATCCTGCGCGCGGTCAAGGCCATCGGCTATGAGTCCGCCTCGCCCATCCAGGCCGCCACCATCCCGGCGCTGCTGGAAGGCGGCGACATCGTGGGCCAGGCGCAGACCGGCACCGGCAAGACCGCCGCCTTCGCGCTGCCCATCCTGGCGCGCATCGACATCAAGCAGCGCGCCCCGCAGGCCATCGTGCTGGTGCCGACGCGCGAGCTCGCCATCCAGGTTGCCGAAGCGTTCCAGAAGTATGCCTCCGGCATGAACGGCTTCCACGTGCTGCCCATCTACGGCGGCCAGAGCTATGTGCCGCAGCTGAACGCGCTGAAGCGCGGGCCGCATGTGATCGTCGGCACGCCCGGCCGTGTCATCGATCATCTGGATCGCGGCACGCTGATGCTGGACAGCATCCGCATGGTGGTTCTCGACGAAGCCGACGAGATGCTGGCCATGGGCTTTGCCGACGCGATGGAAGCCATCCTGTCGCAGACGCCCGAGAACAAGCAGGTGGCGCTGTTCTCCGCCACCATGGCACCGAACATCCGCCGCATCGCGCAGACCCATCTGCGCAACCCGCGCGAGATCGTGCTGCGTGGCAAGACCGGCACCGCCGCGAATATCCGCCAGCGTTACTGGATGGTCAGCGGCCTGCACAAGCTCGACGCCCTCACCCGCATCGTCGAGGTGTCGGAATTCGACGCCATGCTGGTGTTCGTGCGCACCAAGCAATCCACCGTTGAGCTCGCGGAGAAGCTGCAGGCGCGCGGCTTCGCCGCCGTTGCACTGAACGGCGACGTGCAGCAGAACGTGCGCGAGCGCACCGTGGCGCAGCTGAAGGCCGGCAAGATCGACATTCTCGTCGCTACCGACGTGGCCGCGCGCGGCCTGGATGTCGACCGCATCACCCATGTGGTGAATTTCGACGTGCCCTACGACACCGAGTCTTATGTGCATCGCATCGGCCGCACCGGCCGCGCCGGCCGCAGCGGCGAGGCCATCCTGTTCATCGCGCCACGCGAGCGCAACCTGCTGCGCCTGATCGAACGCGCCACGCGCCAGACCATCGAGCCGCTGAGCCTGCCCAGCGTCGATGACGTGAACCAGCGCCGGCTCGCCAAGTTCAAGGCGCGCATCGGCGAGGCGCTGAACGGCGGCAACGTCAGCGAGTTCTATCGCAAGGCCGTGCAGGAAGTGGCGCTGGAAACCGGCGCCGACCTGCTCAACGTGGCCGCTGCAGTGGCCTCGATGGTCGAAGGCACGATGCCGGTGCAGTCGAACTGGCAGCAGGGTTCGGAAGCCATCCCGGCCGAGCGCCCGGAGCGCGGCGATCGTCCGTCCCGCGGCGAACGCCAGGAACGGCGCGACGAAGGCCCCGGCACGCCCTCGCTGCCGCCGCTGCCCGACGAAGCCTATGCCTTCGAGGAAGACGGCCAGCAGATCATGTATCGCCTCGCCATCGGCCATCGCAAGGGCGCCCAGCCCAGCAACATTGTCGGCGCCATCGCCAACGAGGCGCGGCTGCATGGCTCGCAGATCAACGGCCTGGACATCCGCGCGGATTACACGCTGGTGCGCCTGCCGGCCAACCTGCCCCGCGCGGTGCTCGAGCGCCTGTCGCAGGTGCGGGTGCGCGGCCAGCAGCTGAACCTCGAAGCCAACGGCCCGCCGCGCGCCGAGCCGAAGGCCTCGCATCGCAAGGGCCCGAAGAAGTCCCGACCGGAGTAAACGCCGGACTTGAGGGATAATGTGGGGATGCTGCGCATCCTCACCGACCTGTTCGAATCCCTGGGCCACTCGCAGGAACCCGCGCGCGATGCGGACCTGCAGCACACGCTGCAATTGGCCACCGCCGTACTGCTGATCGAAGTGGTGCGCGCCGATGGCAAGATCGACGCCGTCGAGCGCCAGGCGGTGCTCGATGCATTGCGTACCCGGTTCGCATTGTCCGAGGCCGAGCTCACCGAGCTGTTCGCGCTGGCGCAGCAGCGCTCGGAGGATTCCCACGATCTCTACAGTTTCACCGCGCGGCTGAACCAGACGCTGGATGAACCGCAGCGCGTGCGCGTGTTCGAGATGCTGTGGTCAGTGGCCTATGCCGATGGGCAGGCGGACGCCCACGAAACCCATCTGTTGCGGCGGGTGGCCGACCTGCTGCATCTTCGCCACGGCGACGCCATCGGCGCGAAGCTGCGCGCCGAGCGGCTGCAGCGCCAGTAATCACAACGCCCAGGGATCGACGCATGACGGACATGGAAGTCTGGGGCATCAACCACCGCACCGCGCGCACCGCCGGCCTGCTGTATCTGGTCGTGGTGCTCACTGGCATCTTCAACCTGCTGTATGTGCCTTCGCAGCTGTTCGTGGCTGGCGATGCGGCCGCGACCAGTCACAACATCCAGGCGTCGCTGCCGCTGTTCAAGCTCAGCATCCTCGCGGGCGTGCTGTGCTACACGGCGTTCCTGTTCCTGCCGCTGGTGCTGTACCGCCTGCTGGCCCCTTTCGGGCGCACCGCGGCCACGCTGATGGTTGCGCTCGCGCTGGTGAGCGTGCCGCTTTCGCTGGCCAATCTGGTGCACCGCCATGAAGTGCTGACCTTGCTGGGCGGAGCGGAGTATCTATCCGCGTTCACGCCCGCCGAACTGCACGCGCGGGTGGAACTGGCGCTGGAGAGTTACCGCAGCGGCATCCGCGTCAGCGAAGTGTTCTGGGGCCTGTGGCTGTTCCCGTTCGGGCTGCTGGCCTATCGCTCAGGCGCCATCCCCCGGCTGCTGGGCGTGCTGCTGATGGCCGGCTGCTTCGGCTATCTGATCCACAACATCGCCGGACTGTTCCACCCGCAGTTCGAGAGCTCGAAGCTCGCCAGCATCATCAGCCTGCCCGCCGGGCTGGGTGAAATCGGCACCTGCCTGTGGCTGCTGATCCGCGGCGCGGGCAAACGCGCCGCCTGATCAGTAAACGCCGTGCGGCTCGATCCAGCCCAGCCGCCAGCTCAGCATCAGGCCCGCGAACAGCAGCACCGAGATGATCATGCGGCGCGTCAGCGCGCCCACCATGGCCCCGGACTGATCCGGGCCGCGCGCCATCGCGAACATCGCCTGCGCCAGGCTGAAAACCGCAAAGCCCAGCGCGCCAATTGCCAGTAAAGCCTTCATCGGGACTCCTTCGCTTCGCGCCGGATCACGCGCACCACCGCCACCACCGCGGCGCCGAGTATCAGCATCTGCAGCGCCATCAGCAGCACCAGCCCGCCAGCCAGGTGCCAGGCCTCGTAGAGCCCGATCGCTACCCCGATCGGCGTCATCCACACCAGCATCCGCCGCGTCAGCTTCATTTCCTGAGTGTTTTCCATGGACCAGATCCTACCCCCTTCTGATATGTTCCAGCCATGCAGATCCCCACCTTTGAAACCATATCAGCGCAGATTGGGGCCAGACCCCATTTCCCGGCAAATGAGGTCGAAAATGGGGTCAGAGCTATTTTCGGGGGGCGGCGGTGAGCTCACCGCGGCGATACGAGCGTTACGCGGCGGAGCTGACCGCGATGATCCGCAGCGGCGAGCTGGCCCCCGGCGCCCGCCTGCCGTCCATCCGCGAGGCGAGCGCCACCCGCCGCATCAGCCCATCCACGGCGTTCGAGGCCTATTACCTGCTGCAGGCCCGCGGCCTGATCGAATCCCGCCCCCGCTCCGGCTTCTTCGTGCGCCAGACGGCCTCCCCGCCGCCGAAGCGCTCTCCCCCGCCCGCCTCGCGTTCGCAGCCAGTAGCCGTCAGCGATCTGGTCTTCGAGGTACTGGCCGCCACCCGCCAGCCCGGCGTCGCACCGCTGGGCTCCGCCTTCCCCAGCGCCGACCTGTTCCCGCTGCAGCAGCTGGCGCGGGCGCTCTCCACCGGCATGCGCCAGCTCGACCCCGCGCGCATCGTCGAGGATCTCACCCCCGGCAATGCCACGCTGCGCCAGCAGATCGCGCTGCGCTATGCACTCTCTGGCACGCGCGTGTCGCCGGACGAGATCGTCCTCACCAATGGCGCGCTGGAAGCACTGACGCTCTCCCTGCAGGCAGTGACCGCACCCGGTGACGCCGTGGTGGTGGAATCCCCCTGCTTCTACGCCGCGTTGCAGGCACTGGAGCGGCTGGGCCTGCAGGCCATCGAGATCGCCTGCGATGTGGAGCATGGGCTGGATCTGGAGGCACTGCGCGAGGCATTGCGTCGCCACGCGGTGAAGGCCTGCTGGCTGATGCCCAGCTTCCAGAACCCTACCGGCAGCAGCATGCCCGACGCCAACCGGCAGGCACTGGTGCAACTACTGGAAGCGCATGACGTGCCGCTGATCGAGGACGATGTCTACGGCGAGCTGTATCACGGCGCGCATCCGCCACGGCCCGCAAAGGCCTTCGACACGCGCGGCCTGGTCATGCACTGCGGCTCGTTCTCCAAGTGCCTCGCGCCCGGCTACCGCATCGGCTGGGTGGCGGCCGGCCGACATGCACAGGCCATCGAGCGCGCCAAGATCATGACCACGCTCTCCTGCGCGGTGCCGTCCCAGCAGGCACTGGTGCACTATCTGGCGCACGGCGGCTATGAACGGCATCTGCGCGCACTGCGCCGCACACTGGCCAGGCAGTGCGATCTGGCCGCGCGGCTGGCAGCGCGCTACTTCCCCGCCGGCACGCGGCTCAGTTCACCGCAGGGCGGCTACTTCCTGTGGGTGGAATTTCCCACCGGCATCGACACCCTGCAGATGCACCGGGATGCGCTGGCGCGCGGCATCAACATCGCACCGGGCCAGATCTTCTCCGCCACGCGCCGCTTCGGCAATTGCCTGCGGGTGAACTTCGGTCACCCGCGCGACGCACGCTTCGAACCCGCACTGCGCACCATCGGAGAACTCGCCAGCGCCGCGCTGCGCAAGTAGGCTTGCCTGCCGATGGAAACGTCGCTGCCACTGACCACTGCCCGCCTGGCCCTGCGTCGGCCTGAGCCCAGTGATGCCGAATTCATCCTGCGCCTGGTGAATGATCCGGACTGGCTGCGCTACATCGGCGATCGCGGCGTGCGCACCCTGGAGGAAGCCTCAGCCTTCATCGACGAGCGCCTGCTGGGCTCGTTCCATCAGCATGGCTTCGGGCTGTGGGTGGTGGAGCCGCGCGCAGGCGGCGCCGCGCTCGGGCTATGCGGCCTGCTCAAACGCGATGAGCTCGAGCATGTGGATGTGGGCTACGCCTTCCTGCCCGAGGCGCGGCAGCGCGGCTATGCACTGGAAGCGGCGCGCTGCGCGGTGGCGTTCGCTACCGCCACCTTGGGCATGCGCCATCTGGTTGCCATCGTGCAACCCGCCAACGAGCCATCGCGCCGCGTGCTGGAAAAGCTCGGCATGCGTCTGCAGGGCATGATCGCGTTCAATGGGCGGGAGACGTGCCTGTACGGGTTGGATGCGGCGGCTCCACCGGCTTGATGCTGCGAACCAACGCGCCAGCTCTTCAGGGCTTGCGCTGGAACTCCATCCACACGATGCGATTGGCGCCGCCATCGGCCACATAAAGCCGATTCACCAGCTTCACCGGCGGCTGCCGGTCCGCGCCGGCGCTGAGCCCCGCGCCGCGCGCACCCTCGCCCAGTGGCAATTCAGTGAACTGTCCATCTGGCGTTACCCGGCCAAGGTTGCCGCCCTGCGTGTACCAGATATGCCCATCCGGTCCGACCGCGATGTTGATCGGGGAAGGCAGCCGCGTTGGCATGGGGTATTCGGTGATCCTGCCGTCCGTGGTGATGCGCCCGATGCGCGCGCCATCCGCCTGCACACCGTCCATCGTGCCGGAGAGCTCCACAAACCACAGTGCCCCATCGGCGCCGGCGGTGATGTCGCCCGGCCCGGAATTAGGCCGTGGCAGCGCAAACTCGGTGATCACACCAGCCGGCGTGATGCGGCCGATCTTGCTGGCACGGAATTCGGAGAACCAGATATTGCCGTCGGCGCCCGCGGCCAGCGCGCGCGGCCCGCTGCCCGACGTCGGGATCGCAAACTCGGTGACGACACCCGCAGGCGTAATGCGCCCGATCTTGCCGCCCGCGAATTCCCCGAACCAGATGTTGCCGTCCGCGCCCAGCGCGATGGCGCGCGGCTGGCTGGCGGGCGTCGGAATCTCGAACTCGGTGATGGCACCCGCAGGCGTGATGCGCCCGATGCGATTGCCGCTGTGCTCGGAGAACCACATGTTGCCATCGCTGCCCAGCGCGATGATGCGCGGCCCGCTGTCCGCATGCGGCAACGGAAACTCCACCAGCCCGCTGCCATCGGCGTTGAACCGTCCGATGCGGTTGCCGCTGCTCTGCGTGAACCAGATGCGTCCATCCGGTGCAACCGCCACCGTAGTCGGTCCGCTGCCAGGATGCGGCAGGTTGATGGCATGCACCTTACCATCGGTGGTGAGGCTGCGGTCACCTGCGCCCACCCAGCGTTGCGCAGCTCCCATGGCGAGCCCCGCCGCAGCCAGCAGCCCGAGCAGCAGGGCGATGCGCCGCGCGCTCATCGGCGGCGAAGCAACCAGGCCGTGCCCGCCAGCGGCAACAAACCGGCCACCAGCGATAGATACAGGTAGTTCAGCCGCGGCCATTGCAGTGCGCTGTACTGGCCCAGACCAGATTGCGCGATGCCGGCCGCATTCTCCGGCAACTGCAGCAATGCAGTGGCGGGGGAGCCCGGCGACACCGGTGCGTACGGAGCCAGCAGCAGCGCGAGCCCCGCCACGGCCAGCGCCAGCAGGCCACGCAGCGCCAGGCGCTGCCACCGCTGCTGGCGACGGCGCGCCGCCACGCGCAGCGTTACCGCTGCAACGAAGCCTTCGTCCGCCGGCACCTGGACGCCGTTCGCAAACAGGCGTCGCAGGTCATCGTCATGCGTTGCGTTCATACCAGTGCCTCCTCGCCGAGCAGCTCGCGCAGGCGCGCCGAGCCGCGCGTGACATGCGATTTGACAGTGCCCAGTGGCCAGCCCGTCATCGCCGCGATGTCAGCATGACTCATCCCTTCGGCATGGCACAAGACAACGCAGACGCGCTCCGCCGGCCGCAGCTGCAGGAGCACGCGGTCCAGGTCCAGCGCCAGCGATGGGTCCGTGCCGGGCGCCACCGGCGCCTGCGGCAGCGTGGCGATGTCGTCCACCAGCAGCTCGCGGCGTGCCCGCAGGCCCTGCAGCCACAGGTTCACCGCAAGGCTGCGCAGCCAGCCACCGAAGGCTGCTGGTACGCGCAACTGGGGCAGTTTCTGCCAGGCCGCAAGCAGCGCCTGCTGGGCAAGGTCATCCGCCAACGCCGCGTCGCGGCACAGACGCCGCAGCAGCGCGCGCAGCCACGCCTGGCGGCGGCGCACCAGCTCGGCGAAAGCCTCATCGTCACCGCCAGCCGCGCGCAGCACCACCGCGGCTTCGGCAGCCGAGGACAGAGCTGTCCTCGCCTGCGCATCACTCACCGGCCGCGGTCAGCAGGGTCGAGCAGGGCCTTGCGGTCGGCGGCCGCCTGGCGCCGCATGAAGATTGACGAGGTGATCAGCCCGAAGCCGGTAAAGCCCACGATGGCCGCGGCGCCGGACATGCCCCACAGCGCCTCCCATTCCATCTGGCCGATGATCTGCGCGCCGATGGCGAGACCCACCGCGGCGAACGCCGTCACAATGCCGCCGATCATCAGGCCCCGCGCCGTGGTCTCCGGGGACTGCGGGTTGCGGTTCTCGAATGCCGACCGGGGCAGCAGCTTCTCCAGCGTTTCACGGTCCAGCGGTTGGCCGCGCTCGGCGAAGGCCCGCAGGGTCTTCTGCCGCTCCACCTCTTTCAGGTAGCGCGACCACGCTACGACGCTGAGCCAGATGAATACGCCCGCCCAGAAGATGAAGCCGAGTACCGGAAATTCCATGATGTAGCCCTTGGTTACGTGGCCCGCCATGGGCCGCTTTGGTAGTAGAGATGCGGCGAGATGGGTGGGTGGATGCAGAGAATGGGGAAATCTTCGGACGGGCGGTGTGGGCAGCAGGGAGCGGTGAAGCGGCTGGTGTTGCGGTGCATTGGATACACCGCTTAATCGTGGGGTGGTTCAGCGGACCCCTCGCCTTTGCACAGGATGCTTTGACGGGATATTTGGGCTTGGGCACCATGCATGGCAAGGACCCGGAAGGGAGATGGTCGTGGGAGTGAGGGGGTTTGCGGTGGAACCCTGCCGCAATTTGGGCGGGATAATTAAAGAGTTATCCGTCATGAAGTGCCGCGCCACAGTCCTCTCAATCGCCCTGATCACGATGAGTCCCTTAGCTGCAAGGGCTGGCTGTTCCGGTTCAATTGTTGGCGTGAGCCTTCCCCTGAGACAGGCCTAT